>CAYHRP010000045.1:0-6380 GCA_964359145.1 uncultured Gammaproteobacteria bacterium
CCTTACGCATAACTCGCTGAACCAATATAGTGTTCAAGCTCGTGTTGAAGCATCGGAAATGTGTTCAACGCCTGTTCTTTCAAAAGACATTCCGCCGCTTCACGCGCCTGAACAATCAAAGCCTGATCGCTCAAATCCGCGTACCGAAACTCCTCAAGCCCGTGCTGTTTGGTGCCGAATCGATCACCGGATCCGCGCAAACGCAAATCTATTTCCGCAAGCTTGAATCCATCATCATATTTTACGAGCGCATCCAAACGCTGTTTGGTCGCGTGAGACAGTTGCGTTGGGTGCAAAAAGCAGACCGCCGATGCATCCGATCGTCGCACGCGGCCGCGCAACTGATGCAATTGCGCCAAACCAAACCGCTCTGCCCCTTCAATGAACATCACCGTTGCGTTTGGCACATGAACGCCCACTTCAATCACCGTTGTGGAAATGAGCACGTGGACATTCCCTTCTTGAAAGCGCCGCATAATATCCTGTTTCTCTTTCGGTTTTAGCTGTCCGTGCAAAGCCTCAACGGTAAAGGATGCAAGCGGCCCCTTCACAAGACGGTCCTTAAGCTCGTTCACGGACGCGGCATCAGAGATATCCGACGCTGAAATGAATGGACAAACTATAAACGCTTGAGCCCCGCGTAAGAGCCGATCGCACATAAGCCCGTATGCGTGCGTTTGTTGCGAAGATTCAAGTAGAATTGTCTCCACGGCTCCACGCCCGGGGGGAAGTTCATCGAGCACGGACACATGCATGTCTCCGTACAGCGTCATAGCGAGTGTGCGCGGAATGGGCGTCGCAGTCATGGAAAGCAGATGCGGAACGGAGGCATCGCGACCCGGCTCAAGCAGGAGGCGCCTCTGCTCCACGCCAAACCGATGTTGCTCATCGACAACCACAAAGGCGAGATCCGGTATCATCACGTCCTCGGCAAGAAGCGCGTGCGTGCCAACGAGTATACTCACACGCCCATCAAGAACGGCATCGAGCACGGTTTTGCGACGCGAAGGCGCTCCATCCAATGCTTGATGTGACGCGGTGAGCAAACCAACATGCGCATGACTCCCGACGATTTCCTTCAATGCGTGCGCCTGTTGCGTTGCCAATATTTCCGTCGGGGCAAGGTAGGCCGTCTGCTTGTGCGCCGCACACACATTGGACGCAATGACTCCGGCTACAACCGTCTTTCCCGATCCGACATCGCCCTCCAGAAGCCTATGCATCGGTGCTCCCGATGCCATGTCTCGAGCGGCATGAAAGATCGCCTTCTTCTGCGCGTCGGTTAATTTGAATGGAAGTGCGGCAATACAATCGTGAATACATAAATTGTTCATAGGCACGATCCGCCCCGGAATGTGTTCAATCGTTTGCCGCGAACGAACGCACGCAAGTTGATGCAGGAGAAGCTCTCCAAATTTTAATCGATGCATCGCCTTATCCCACTTGCGGCCGTCCGTCGGAAAGTGAAGCTCGGGAATGGCTTCGTGGATTGTCTCGACTTGATACGTCTCGCGAATGGATGCCGGAATCCATTCTTCCACCTCATCGAGAAATGAAAGAGCGGCGCGAATGGCGCTCCGCCTTCCCTTTTGCGCCATTCTGCCAGACAATGAATATACCGGAACGAGACGTCCCGTGTGTGAGGATGAGATTCCCGGTTGCAAAATTTCAAACTGCGGATTCACAAGAGAGAGTCCGTACGCATCGTCTATGTTCCCCGAAGCCGAGATGCGCATGCCGACTTTAAGTTGCTTGGCAATGTACGGCTGATGGAACCACACGGCGGTAATGGTGCCCGTCTCATCTTGGATGGTCGCTTCGGTGAGTGTCATTCGCCGCCTTGGACTGCGCCTGGAACGCACGGACGTCACCGTTCCTTGCACGGTTGCTCGTGTGCCGGGAAGCACCGTCCCCGCCCCTTCCATGCGCCGAAAATCGTCATACCGATATGGAAAATCAAACAAAATATCACGAATCGTCGTGATACCAAGACGTTCATACCCCGCATTCAACCTCGGCCCAATGCCCGGCAATGCCATAATAGATTTCTCAATCATGGCACCATTTTAGCAAAATACTTGGAAAATTACGCCGCCCGCTTTCTCGGAAACCGAATGTACGGTTTCACAAACCACAGCATAAACGCTCCCAGCACATTGATAATGACGACCGTCATAATCAGCATCGGAAAGCCCTCCGTCGCCGCCACATATCCTCCGAGCGCCGCAAAAATCGCGCCAGCAAAGTCAACAAGCGTAAAATAGACGCCCCACTCTGTCCCTTCTTTTTTCTTGTCGACATGCCGCGTCATAATCGCCATAAATGACGGATAGGTTAACGCAGTACACAGACCCATGATCGCTTGAATAAGGTACAGTTCAAGCGGCGTATCAATGACAAGGTACAAGAGCGGTAACACACCGATGAGCGCCGAGAAGACAAACATGAACCAGAAATCGTCGCGTTCGCCGCGAATGCGATCCATAATATGCGCAAACGGAATTTGCAGAAGACCGCGCGTGAACATATAAATGCCCGCCGCCATGCCGGCGACGGCTTCATTTCCACCTTGAATAAAGTCCGCGATGAAGAGAGCGAAGATTGGACCGAGCAACCCCGTTGCGCCAGAAAAAATCGTATCCGAAAGAATTAAAAACCGTACCACCGGATTGATGTCCTGTAAAAAGTAGTGCCTAAGTTTTATGGCGCGTTTATGCATGATGCTCACACTATGGCTACGACAAGATTGTATGTTTCGTTTGATGTCATGGAACACGCAACCTATTCACAGTATATCGTATGCAACGCACCGTGAATAGCATTGACGAATGTTGAAATGAACGATCTTCAATTTCGCTGAATGTAAAACTTGGCAGTGTCTGTAAGTTTAGTACCAAAATTACGAGGATCTCTGAAGGGGTTTCGGAGGATTCTTCCGAGGACGGTTTTGAGGCGTATTGGTCAAGGTCAGTTTAGAAAACCACCTTTGATGCAAAAATATAGGCTGAGACAGTTCCCACGATAAAAGCGATTATCGCTATGTAGCCAAAAATTTCAGTTATTATCGTTGGTCGCGGACTACTAGCGGTGTACCCCTCTCCTTTTTGTGCGGCGCTAGTTACCGCGTTCGCCATTTTATGTTTCGCACTACCAAGTCGTAATATCTCCTTCATCATCACAAAGTTCCTTAATGATGAAAGCACCATCGATGATACAAGAGAGATGAACGTTATGTGGATGTACAATCTAGAGCATGAAAGAATATTATCTTGCACCACGTCACTAGATAAAAAAGGAATGAACAACGATATTGCGGCTCCTGACAAGAGTGCCAAGTGGTAAAAAAACTTGACCGCAAGATCTCTTGAAAACTCTGTGTCTTTTTTTGCTTGTTCCCGTATTTCATCAACAGCAGTACTAATTGATTCTGGAATTTCCATACTTGAACCAAGGAGTCTCCTATCACACTCGAAGCGCTTAGGTCTCCCGATACTATTGAATAATGGCGGAGAGGGAGGGATTCGAACCCTCGGTGAGTTGCCCCACACTAGTTTTCAAGACTAGCACCTTCGACCGCTCGGTCACCTCTCCCAATGAGCACTTCAAATGCATCGCAAGACTGTGGAGTGACTGATCGTCGACCGATCAGACACTCTTTTAGTAAATACTCATGATCGCTCCCTGTTAAAACGTAAAGCCAATCGTATACTTGGGTTTTAATCTTCTTCACGACGTACCCATTTGCATTCGAATGTACTCGTCTTAAATCAACCAATCCAGATGTCGAATACCTTACTTGCACGCGGTAGAGACCGCTACCGTCATCAACGACCAAATCATATGGCGCCGACTCTGTTAACGGGATCATAACGTCACACCCAGCGCGAGTAAACGATGCAATGGCCTGCGCAACAGCGCCATCGCCCTTTCGTTGTGTTGTTCTCATGGTTGTATTGTACACCGGTGGGGGCAACCAGACCACCTACTCGGGTAAACTCTTGTGCTGCACACGAAAGTTTGCTATGGCGGAGAGGGAGGGATTCGAACCCTCGCGCCGGCTTACACCGACCTAACGGATTAGCAATCCGCCCCCTTCAGCCAACTTGGGTACCTCTCCGAACTTGGGCATTATACGCTCGCACACACAAAATATCAACCCTTCCGCCGGAATCGTGTATACTATATGTGTGTCACAAGAAAACCGCCTACAAGAAATTGAAGACGGCATCGACCCAAAGTACGGAGAGGTCGTTTACTACTGGGTCATGCCCGAGTTTCATCGCCACGAGCGCACGGCCGTGTGGTACGGTATTTTTATTGTTCTGATGCTGGGACTGATTGTTTGGTCCATTGTCACGGCTAACTACATCTTCGCGGTATTTCTCGTGCTATTTGGAATGTACATGATCATGCAACACTTCCGCGATCCCGAAAATGTGCCTGTGGTTATCCTCACGACGGGCATCGCTATTGGCGACCACTACCATACATGGGACGAGGTGTCAGAGTTTTTTATCGTCTACAATCCGCCGGAAGTACAAAAGCTGTACTTCAACTTTGTCAAACGAAGTCATCCAATCGTCAGCATCGATTTGCCAGATGACCTTGACCCAAATGAGCTACGCGAAGAACTCTTGGAATACGTCGATGAGAATCTGGATAAGGATCAGGAGACCTTGACGGATGTGGTGCGAAGACTGTATAAACTTTGAGTCTTACTCTCGCACCCGTAGCTCAGCTGGATAGAGCGTCAGCTTGCGGAGCTGAAGGCCGCACGTTCAAGTCGTGCCGGGTGCACCAACAAAAGTTCCCGCCATGCGGGGATTTTTGTTGTACCGTTTTATGACGATCGTCATAAAAGTGTTTCATTTTCCACATGCCATTTGTGATCACTTTATTCACGATCGATAAAAAAAGTGGCTATAACACTTGAAACCGTTTTATGACGATCGTCATATTTTGGTATCAATTGATTTGTAACATGTAGCCGGCGGAGTGCATCCGCCGGTTGTCAAGAGTCGAGCCTTGCCATCCACAGGCAATCTCGCAAAAGTTGTGCACCACGAGCCAACCACGCCTCCTCCAATTCCACATTCTCAACAAAGAGATCGGCGTGCTCGCGCAGTTGCGGAATTGTGGCTTCCGTAAAACTATCACGCTCGCCTTTCCAAAACGTTTGAAGATCCATAACGTCATCGCCCGGGAAACGGTTGCGCTTTTGCTGACGCCGCCAGCGCACCTGCACAGCAGCGTCTACATACAGCATCACATACGGAACCGTCGCGTGGCGCCGTAGGAATTGATGCTGTTCCACCCACCGGAGTCCATCGACCACAACAACACGAGACGCCAATGTTGGCAGAACATCCAACGTCATTTGAGCAAGCGCGTGCAAACCATGCTCCTGCGCCATCATCATTGCGGCCATCGTATAGTCGTCTCTCAACGGTGTTTCGGTGGTCACGAGTGACGCGAGCCACGATGACAAACTCACCGTCGTCACCATTGGAAATTGATACGCCCATCCATTGGCGAGCGTCGACTTCCCCGCACACACAGATCCTGAAAGTCCGATGATGCAATCAACCATTTTGCCTCGGCGATACCTTACTTGAAAAAGGCGATTTGTCAAGGCATCTCTATTTATTCCTTGCCAAAACGAATCCCCAAACATACTTCACTCCGGCTTCTTTGAGTACGCGCGCGGCGCCTTCCATGGTGGCTCCCGTTGTATAGACGTCATCAATAAGAAGAACGTGCCGCGGCACATGAACTATTTTTGTGTTCACGAAAAAATAGGTGTACAACTTTTGTGTTCGACGCTTTTCGTCTGATAGGATTTCTGCTTGGCGTCTTCGCATCTTTCGTCGATGTCGTAGGAAGTCATCTTCCATCGGCAGTTCCGTCAACTCCGATAGAAGACGCGCAAATTCATGCGTTTGAGAAAATCCGCGCTCGTTAAAACGGAACGGCGACAAAGGCAAAGGCACAATCGTCCAATCGATGCGCGGAATAGCACACTCTCGCGTATACTGCATAAGCAAGTCGAGCAGAACACGCTCAACCGAGCGCACATACTCAAATTTCCACAGATGAATAAGCTCCCGCACCCACGGATGCGCGTAGCTTGCTATGGCAATGCAACCGTCAAGCATAGAGCGATGCGACAAACACGTGCGTCCAAACGCTGATGGCGCGCGACATACGGGACAACGCGAGTTTACAAACGTGATGCTTGTTTGGCACAAGGCGCATAACAATTCGCCTTCCATGTCACATCCGACGCAAAACACGGGAAAGATCGCGTTGACGGCAAGGTTCCAAGATTCTTTCAATAGATGCGACATAAACAAAACCGCTTTTGGCGGCTTTGAATTAGA
>CAYHRP010000046.1:0-6211 GCA_964359145.1 uncultured Gammaproteobacteria bacterium
ATTGATAGGTGTTTCGATTGATGAGGGGATTCAGCGCGCCATATTGGAGCGCTTTGGGTTTCAGTTCGAAGTGGCCGGAGAGGGCGGGTGGAAAGTGCGCGTGCCATTTTGGCGTGCACATGATGTTGAAGCGGATGTGGATTTGGTGGAGGAGGTGGCGCGCGTGTACGGGTATCACAACTTGCCATCGGAACTGCCGAAGGGCGGAATACCGCGTCGTGAGCGTGATACGCTGCTCGATCGAGAAGAAGAAATCAAGGACATTTTGGCGGCGGCGGGATTGACAGAGGTGTATGCAAATTCCTTTGTAGATCCAGAAGATGTCAAGCGCGCTGGTATGGATCCGAGTATGGCTCTGCGCGTGCAAAATCCTCTCTCCGAAGACCAAGCGGTTATGCGGACGAGTCTTATTCCAACCATGTTGCGCACGATGTATGAAAATCAGCATCAACAGGATGCCTTGAGGTTGTTTGAACTCCAGCGCGTGTACAGGCCGCGTTCGGGCGATCTTCCGGAAGAGCGTTCTCTGTTGCTTGTAGCACTGTCGGATGTTGAAGGCGGTGAAAATCTCTTCCGATACGCAAAAGGATTACTCGAGCGACTCATGAACACTTATCGTGTTCAGTACGATCTTTTACGGCAAGACGTCCCTCATTGGGCGCATCTCGGTCGAGGAGCATCTATTCGAGTTGGTGAAGAGATAGTAGGCACTATAGCCGAAGTCCACCCATTACTGCTACGGGCGTTTGATCTTCAGACGATTCCTGTATTTGTGGAGCTCGATGTGCCGCTTTTAGAGCCCTATCTGAAATTGGTGCCTACGTATAAAGAACCGTCAATATTTCCTGTTGCTCATCGAGATATTTCTCTATTGGTGGACGAGGCGACGGACTATGAGTCCATTGAGCGCGTCATAAAAATCACATCGAAGCTCATGCTGTCTATGGAAGTATTCGACGTATATCGCGGCTCGCAGATTGGCGAGCATAAGAAGTCCCTTTCTATGCATCTGGCATTTTGTGCCAGTGATCGCACGCTTACATCCGAAGAAGTGGATGCGGAAATGGCGGCGATGGGACAAACGCTATCCGAAAGACTGAACGCCACAATTCGCGAGTAAAATGGTGTATGATGTACTTCCTACAACCTAGCTTATGACCTCAACTCTCGACATTTTCTGGATCGTGCTCGCGTTCTGCGTACTTTGGGTGGCGGCGTTCTTGTGCTGGGCGCTCTATCATATCGCGATGATTGCACGCAAAGTGCATTTCGTGGTGGACGAGGTAAAGACGACGCTTGAACAAATTGAAAACGCCATTCACGGTGTGAAGGAAAAGATTGCCGAGCACGCGAGCCTCTTGAATCCGCTCGTCGCGCTCGCAGGAACGATGATTCGTAAGCGGAAGGAGGAAAAGAAGGAAATCGAGTAGCCCTCGAAACCATGAGCACGCCCTTCGTTCACTTGCACACGCACAGTCACTTTAGTCTTTTAAACGCCCTGCCAAGCCCAGAGGCGCTTGTTTTGCGCGCAAAAGCACAGGGGGCAACGGCTGTGGCGCTCACGGATATGGACGCGCTCTATGGGGCGATCGTGTTTTATCAGGTGTGCCAAAGCGAAGGTATAAAGCCGATTATCGGACTTGATGTTCATGTGGCGCCGGAGCATCGCACGCTCAAACGCGCACACGTGGACAAGAAGGCTTGGCGCTTGACTCTCTTGGCAGAAAACAATGTCGGTTACCAGAATTTGCTCAAGTTGTCGAGTCTTGGATTTCTTGAAGGGTTTTACTATACCGCACGTGTTGACGACGAACTGTTGCAGAGATATCACGATGGGATTATCGCCCTGTCAGGTGGTCTCTCTGGTGAAATTGCTGCGCTTCTGCAAAGAGGCGATCGTGAGAAAGCGGCAAAAAAAGCTCGCTTTTATCGCGATCTGTTTGGCGCTGAAAACTTTTATCTTGAACTTGTACATCGTCCTGATGACGCGGAACAGGTACGAACAAATAATGTATTCATGGAGCTCTCCGCTGATACAGGCATTCCGCTTGTTGCGACTTCGGACAGTTATTATCTCGATCCAGAAGATCACGAAGGGCTTGAGACCCTTCACTGTATTCAAAAGGGGCGAACATTGGATGAGGAGCGTCGCATGAGCGGTGAGGCGGTTGATCTGTCGCTCAAGCATCCGGAGGTTATGGCGCAAGCTTTTGCTGACGTACCCATGGCGATTGAAAACACCGTCAGTATTGCCGATCGTTGCGATGTTACGCTCTCGCTCTATCAAAATTATCTGCCGCATGTGGATGTTCCAGAGGGGAAAACCGACAGCGAGCATTTACGCGAAGTATGCGAGAAAGGACTCAAAGAACGCTACGGAAATATAGAAGGTGAAATCAAGGAACGATTTGAATATGAATTTGGAACGATTGCCAACATGGGATTCGCGTCGTATTTCTTGATTGTGTACGACTTTGTGCGCTTTGCCAAAGAAAACGGCATATTAGTGGGGCCCGGTCGCGGTTCGGCGGCGGGTTCCATCATTGCCTACGCGCTCAAGATTACAGACTTGGATCCGCTCAAATATGGTTTGCTTTTTGAGCGCTTTCTCAATCCCGATCGCGTCTCCATGCCCGATATTGACATGGATTTTGCCGATACTCGGCGCGCCGAGGTCCTTGATTATGTGCGGAAAAAATATGGAAGCGATCACGTGGCTGGCATTATTACATTTGGTACGATGATGCCGCGCGCCGCCGTGCGCGATGCCGCGCGTGTGCTTGGTCTCACCTTCGGCGAAGCGGATCGCATCGCCAAACAGATTCCGCCGCCGGTGCAAGGTCGTCACATGCCTCTTTCGTCTGCCATCAAAGAACACGCATCATTGCGCGAGGACTACCGGAACAATCCTATCACGCGACAAGTGATTGATTTTGCGATTCACATTGAAGGAACGCCGCGCCACGCGTCACAGCACGCGTGCGGAGTCGTTATTTCTGATCGTCCGCTCACGGATTACGTACCGATTCAAGAATCGCAACACGACGATTTGGATTACGTGAGTCAGTATTCGTTGAGCAGTGTGGAGGCTGTGGGATTGGTAAAGATAGACTTTTTGGGACTTTCCAATCTTTCTATAATTGAGCAAGCGCTGGAGATTATTGAGGCGGTTCATGGGGTGCGCATAAACATTGATACCGTTCCGCTCAACGATCAAGCGACGTATGATCTGCTCGGTCGCGGAGAAACGGTCGGCGTGTTTCAGCTTGAATCCGAGGGGATGCAGCGCTACTTGATCGAGCTCAAGCCGTCCGAGTTTCAGGACATCGTGGCCATGTGCGCGCTCTATCGTCCAGGGCCGCTCTCGGCGGGCATGGTTCCGCAGTATATTCATCGTAAGCATGGGCGACAGAAGGTCGTGTACGATCATCCGCTTATGGAAGACATTCTGAAAGAAACGTACGGCGTGACGGTGTATCAAGAGCAGATTATGAAACTCTCACAGGCGCTCGCCGGATTTACGGGTGGCGAAGCGGACACGTTGCGCAAAGCGATGGGAAAAAAGAAGCGCGATGTGCTCGCAAAAATGCGCGCCAAGTTTATTGCGGGCTGTCAAAAGAACGGACTGTCAAAATTGCTTGCCAACAATATTTGGGCGGATTGGGAGGGATTTGCCGATTATGCTTTCAACAAGTCGCATTCGGCGTGCTACGGCATGATTGCGTATAGAACGGCGTATTTGAAGGCGCATTATCCCGCAGAGTTTATGGCGGCCGTAATGAATTCCGACTCTGGGAACATCGATCGCATGACGATTGAAGTGCATGAGTGTCGGCGCATCGGTATTGATGTCTTGCCGCCGGACGTGAATGAGTCGTTCGCAGGGTTTGGTGTCGTTGGGACGGAAAAGAAGATTCGCTGGGGTTTGGTTGCCGTCAAGAATGTGGGCGAGGAAGTGGCGCACGCCATCGTAAACGAGCGCAAAGCACACGGGGCGTATGCGGATATTTCAGACTTTATTTCGCGTGTCTCTTCCAAGCATGTCAATCGCAAATCGCTTGAGTCGCTCATCAAGGCTGGTGCGTTTGACCGATTTGGCGAACGGGGTCTCCTCCTTGCCAATGTTGACGCCATATTGCGCGCACACAAGCAGGTTCAGCGGGACGCGCATACACAGCAGGGAAATCTGTTTGACTTGGCGCCGAACCTTTCCATGGGGCACGTGACCATGCGTTCTGCGCCGCCATCCTCGCGTCTTGCCTGTCTTGGATGGGAGAAGGAGCTTCTTGGCATCTACATCACTGAACACCCTTTTATTACGTTTGCGGAACGCTTGAACACATTTCTTGTTCATTTATGTGACATCGACGGGAAGTCGGATGGAGCGTTTGTAAAAATCGGAGGTGTTGTAGAAGCCGTGCGAACTATCGTCACAAAGAAAGGTGAACTGATGGCGTTTGTACGGTTTGAGGACGGACGTGGCGCATGTGAGGCGGTGTTTTTTCCGCGCGCGTTTGCCGAGTACAAGAATTTCCTTACGGAGGGGTCTTTGTGTGTTGTTTCGGGAAAGGTTTCTGAGCGCGAAGGTCAAGCAAAGAGTATCTTGGCAAACAGCATGGTCTGTTTTACCGAAGAAACGTTCGGCGATGTGGAGACTATGTTGCGGCAGGGTGCGTGGGTGGACGAATCGGCGCATCAAACGTCAAAAGAGCAGGTGGCAGAACAAAAAAAAACGCAGGGACCGGCTGTTGTTATCTCACTTAGTCTAGCCCCTTCGGAGAAGCAAATTGCCGGATTGCGCACAATTTTTACACAGAGAACGGGCGATGTGCCAGTGCAATTTTTGATTGATGCAGGCAACCGGCGCAAAAGGATAACAACGGAATATGCTATTTCACCAACGGATGCCGTGGTACAGGCTATTGGTGAGATTGTAGGAAAAGAGAATGTTATCGTCATCACCCAATGAAAGCTGAAGCCTGTTTCATAATAGAGGGATGACTATAGAGTGGTTGAAAATGGCTAAATGCGATACGATAGCAAGGTATGCAACGAGCAAAACAGGAGAAAAAGGAGCCGCGTGCGCGTATGGTCGCGACGCCGTCGACGCGTCTTTATCGTCGTATCGCCGGAATCTTTTTGCTATTGACGGCCATGATGCTCTCCGTAGTGTTGTATTTGGCAACAGTGCGGGCGGATATTCGTATTGAGACGTTGGAGGGCGTCGTTGAGACGGAGTTCTTTGTGTCTGTGCTTGAACAGCCGCAAGCGAATACGGATGTGCCGGGCGAGATTGTCAGCGAAACTCTCGAGCGATCGAAAGTATTTGAAGTGGATGGTGAAGGGGAAGAGATTCCGTCAAAAGCTCACGGTTTGGTTACATTGCACAACGAGGGCAATGCTGATCAGCCGCTTGTAGCGACAACGCGCTTATTGACGGAAGATGGAGCGCTTTTTCGCATGGTGGAAGCGGCAACTGTTCCGGCGAACGGGACAGTGCAGGTTGAGGCACGCGCACACGAAGCAGGGAAGCAGGGAGAGATTGGCCCATCGCGGTTCACCATTCCTGGGCTGAACCCCACGAAGCAAAAGGTTATCTATGCGACGAGCGATCAGGCGATGATAGGCGGGACGGAACGTCGCGCTGTTGTTACGGAGGTGATGCTCGAGGATGCGCACACGGCACTTTTGAAGGATGTCGAAACGGAGCTGGATGCTAAGTGGCGCGAGGGTCTATCGCCGGCGCTCGATGGTGTCATGATTTTGCAAGAGACACTCGAAAAGCGCACAGACACGGAGCCCGGGACGGAAGCTGGTACGTTTGCCGTGACGACCATTGTCAAGAACACGGGCGTGTATTTTGACCGCGCGCGCCTTCAGCGCATTGCCGAAGCAAAGCTGCAAGAGCATGTACCGGAGGGACAGGTTTTGCGTGAGGCGCATCTTGCAGAAATGGTTGTGACGATTGATACGGCGAATGTTGAAGGGGGAACGGCACGGTTGCACGTTTCCGTTGACGGAACGGCGGTGCTTAAAGCGACATCAGACGTGCTCGATCGTGAAAACCTTATGGGTCTGTCGGCCGGAGACGCGGAAATGCTTTTAGAGAATCAGCCGACGATTCAAAATGCAACGATTGATCTGTCGCCATTTTGGGTGCGCCGCATTCCGCGATTGCGAGATCATATTTTTGTTGAGATTGTGGATGTTG
>CAYHRP010000047.1:0-6111 GCA_964359145.1 uncultured Gammaproteobacteria bacterium
CAATTTGAAAACCACCTTTCGGTGGCTTCCAAATTGGTGACCCCAGGGGGAATCGAACCCCCATTGTCGGGATGAGAACCCGGTGTCCTAACCATTAAACGATGGGGCCGTTGAATACATAACGGCGAGAGAATAGCGATTTATTGATTGTCTTGTCAATGTTGAGATGCGTGCATATGGGCGAGCTCCGCGCCATACGGCCCGGATCTGTGACAATATGCCCCTACACCGCCCACACGCTGTGCTGACATCTTCGGCGGATGTGCGCCGATGCTCTCACCTCCTCTTCCTCCTTGCGCTCCTCGCCACGACGCAGATACGCGCTCCGCTCATCTTCAATCCCCTTTCGCCAAGCGTCTTGAATGGCTTCGGGATGCTTTCGAAGCGCGTCTTGAAACCCAAAGTCCTCAAGTGTATGCACAATATCCATGTAGGCGTGTGTTTGCGTGGCTTCTGACAACGCCGTGTCGTATGCATCAAACGCCCGTCGCAGTCGTCGCACTTGCCAACGCGGAAACATCCCCTCGTTATCTTTAGCCGCATCCAAAATCACCTTCGCCTTGTACCAATGCTCCATCTCGCTTGCAAGCGATTCGATTTTGCGTCCAATAGCGTCCGGCTCGATGCCATGATCACGCTGGTACGCCAAGCGTTCCGCCTCCGTATCGCTCGGACGCACGATGTCATACAAAAGTGTCGAGAGCGCTCGCATGGGTGGCGCTTCAAAAATCGCGCGCAAACACGCATCCTTTTCCGGACCGTTTTGTTGCGCGATGCCAAAGATGTGGCCTGGAGCCTCCCCGAGACGCGCATTCCGAAGCACCGAGGTTCTGGACGCTCGCGTGTTGATATAAAACAAGTCCAGGAGTGTGCCAAACGTCAGCGCCAACGCGTAGAGATCGCGCATTTGAAGGTCGCTCTTCTTTCCGCGTAGCACTTCGGACGGAGTAAACAACGGCGTGATGACACGCCTCCCCGCACGTTCATCCAAACGATTCTCTTCCGGTGAAGCAAGCCCGTGATCAATAAGACGCGAGCGCTCGGGATGTTGCCTGTCAATAATGATGTTGTCCGGCTTGATGTCGCGATGCGTCCAACCGCGCCGCTTCATCGCGCGCAATTGCCGAACAATAGACCCTGCCGCCTGCACAAACAAAAGCTGACCGTACGGCGTTTCAAATAGATCATCCTGCTGTGCTTCTACCTCCACAAGCGTCGCACCCTCCCCTTTTTCAAGCAAAACAGCATACACACGCGTGTCATCTTCCAATCGGTAGACCTTCCCGCTCACATACGTTCCCTCAAAATCATTCGCGTCAATCTCTTGCGCGAGTAATCCTTTTGTCCTTTCCGCGGACTCGTCATCCTGTGGGTGAACAGGGATAAGTTTTAAGACACGCGATATCTTCGTCGTCTCGCCCGCGTGCGCCGCACTTAGAGGTTCGTCGAGTGCCACTTCCAGCACCGTGCCAAACCCCCCCGTCCCAAGCTTGCGCACAACGCGATAGGTCACTCCATCAATCGTATACCTCTTTGGAAATGTCTCCACACGACCATCGCGATCAAACAGAAACGGTGTGCGCCTCACTCGATCAAACGGGACAAATTCTTCCGTGGAAAGACGCCGTGCAAGTTCGTTGTCCGCGGACGGAAGTTCCATGGCGCGCCGCGCGCGCTCAATGGCTGCCCGTTGATCCTCTTCCGACAAACGTTCGTCGTCTCGCCTCCATGCTTCCCTTTGCGCTGCCGATGCGGCCGCCGTTGACTCCCCAACCGCGCGTGCTCTGTTTGTCATACACTTTTTTGCCACAACGGCGATTGGCGCACGAGAAGCTCGGGCGCCTGAAGGGGATTGGCCATAAGTTCCTTTGTGATTTTTTCCATGCGTACCCCTTGGGATCCTTTGATGAGCACCGCGTCACCGCGCGTAAGACGGCTCTGAATAAAACGACCAGCCTCTTCCGCCTTTGCATACGAGTACACATGCTCTTGTGGCATGCCGCTTTCAAGGGCCCCGCGCGCAATGTCACGAGCCTGCTCACCTACCACGACGAGAAGGTCGATGGGCAGTGATGCCACGTGAGCGCCAACGTCGCGATGGCTTTTTTCTGACAGGGCGCCGAGTTCGCGCATGTCACCAAGCGCGGCAATGCGTCGACGATCTCCCGTCATCGGAATGGTGACGAGCGCTTCGAGCGCGGCATGTACGGCAGACGGCGACGCGTTGTACGAGTCATCCAACAACAACGTTTGTTTGACGCCGGCGACTAGGCGCAACCGACCCGGCATCGGTTGATAGGTCTGAAGATTCTTTGCGACCTCTTGCAACGCTATGCCGGTTTGCAACGCCACCGCCGCGCCAAGCGCCACGGCGTGCACATGTCCATCGCCAAGAACGTTTGTCAAAATAATATCCGCGCGATCATCGCCCGCGCGCAATGTGCACCGCAGTTCGCTCACGCGCTGTCCTTCCAAAAACGCTCCGTCATAGTGCACGGAAAGTTGAACATCCTCCACAAAGACATCCGCGCTCCGGTCATATCCCACTGTTACCAACGCACCACGAACAACCGACCTCATAGCACGCACGCGCCCGTCATCTGCGTTGAGCACGGCAACACCGTCATTCGGCAACGCTCGAATGAGCTGGCATTTTTCCTCCGCAACATCTTCGATGCTCCCAAAGAACTCGGTGTGCGCCGGCGCCACTGCCGTCACAACCGCCACATGCGGACGCGCGATACTCGTCAAATACGCGATATCTCCCTTTCGATCGGCGCCATACTCAAGCACGAGAATGTCCGGATAGTCTCTTTGACGATGCCATGAACGCCACCACCCTCGCCACAAGACTCCCGTCCACCGCACAAGAGACGTTCCCTGCGGACGCTCGCCGATAATCGTGAGAGGAAGGCCGAGTTGATTGTTGTAGTTCTGCACGGCCGCGCGCACACGCCGCGTGTTGCCAAGCGCGCAGAAAATCGCCTCACGCGTTGACGTCTTCCCAACCGAACCGGTGACACCAATAACAAACGGACGGTGTTTGCGAATGGTCCGCCGCGCGAGAGAACGTAAACATCTTGAAAGAAGGGTGGCATCCATAAACTACCTGTCAGGGGGAATATGGAGATATTCTAACAGGAATGTGGCGATGTCCCCAAACACATACGCGGACGTGCTCGTAGCCCACGGCGATGTGCGAGGATGATCCAAGCGCACGAGCAGAACAAACTGCGGATCGCTCACGGGTCCGTAGCCGACCACCGTCGCGATGGTCTCGTCCGTTTTGTATCCGGCGCCATCCTCGCGCGCCACTTGCGCCGTGCCCGTTTTGGCGGCGATGTAGTACCCCTCCACACTCGCTGTTTTTGCGTGTCCGTCTTCAACAACCGACACGAGCATGGCGGAGATCGTCTGCGCCGTCTTTGGCGATACCACTTGCCGTGATTCAATCGCGGGACGCTCGACGATACCGTCGCGATAGCGAATCTCCGATACGATACGCGGCGTGATGTAGAGCCCGTTGTTCGCAAGAGCGCCATAGGCCGCCGCCAATTGCAAAGGCGTCACTGTTACCCCTTGTCCATACGACGCGGTGGCGTAAAAGATTTCACTGTCTTTGTCCAGCGCATCGATGGTGCCGGCAACTTCGGTGTCAAGTTCAATACCGAGGCGCTCCCCAAACCCGAACGCGCGAATAAAGCGCGCCATCTGCGGACCGCCCATCTGCCGCATCACATGAATCATTCCCGTGTTGAGCGACTGTTGCAAAATCTCCGTCATGGAAACCCACCCGTGCGCCTTCAAATCAGAGTTATGAATGGTAAAGCGATCGATGTTGACTTCCCCCGTGTCCTCAAAAAAGTCCGTTGGCGACACGACATTGAGATCAATAGCCGCCGCCATCACCAGCGGCTTGAATACAGAGCCCGGCTCATACGCCACAAACGTAGTTTGATTGTTGTACACCTCGATGCTTTCGACCTCGTTGTACACGTTTGGATCATAGGTTGGCGCACCGCACATGGCGATGACGTTCCCGTTTTTTGGATTGAGGATGACAAGCGAACCACGGTCGGCTTCGTATAACTCTACGGCTTCCTTCAACAGGCCGCACGCCACAAATTGTACGGCGCGATCCATGGTGAGGATAACATCCGGTCCGTTCTGTGCCGGTTCGATTCGGCGCGCGCCAACGCCAATCCATCGCCCGTGCGCATCGCGTTCTTGAAATCGATATCCGCCAGAGCCGGCAAGGACCGTGTCAAAGAATCCTTCCACACCGTACTTCCCGGAAGGTACACCGTCGTCACTCGGACTCACAAATCCCGTCACATGCGCAAACGCTTCACCCTCGGGATAGAAGCGAAAACGTTCTTTCAAAATATGAATACCAGAAAGATGAGCGCGTTCAATGTCGCGTGCCGCTTCGTCGGACACCTTTCGTTCAATCGGTTCATACGGATCGTCATCCTTTGAAAGTTGCGCCAAGATACGCAGATAACGCGTTTGCTCTGCGTTCGCCCGAAGCACGTCCGCGTCGCTCGTTTCGACCGGTTCTGCGAGCGGTGCGATATCCTCTTCCGGAGCCATCGGCAGAAGTTCGTCGAGGACCTGCGCGGTGCGCACCGGGTCATCCACGGCGCGCGGCTCGGCCCAAATCAAGTTGAAATAACGATTGGTTGCAATGGGTACTTCTTGACCGCGATCCATCACAAAAACAGAACCGCGCTCGGGAAAAAGCTCAAGATACAAGTCGCGCTGACCGCTTGCAAGCGCGGTGTAAAAACCGTGTTGCACAATTTGCAAATAGCCAAGACGAACGACCAACACAAGTGTAAGCAAGAGAACAGCCAATTGAAGCACCCGCAACCGGCCCGGGATTCGAAGCGCGGACGTAGGTCGCATGTGAAAACGTCGCGCAGGCTTTTTGGCTGATGTTCGTGTCATGAGTCTATTATAGCAGGCTCTTTGGCACATTTTTAGCCTATTCACGCTTGACAGAAGTCATTTTTTCTGCTAATTTTGGCCTCGTGTCACACGAAAGTGTAAGACGCATTGAACAGGTGGCGGTTCATGCACCGCCACATTTGGATGAATTTGTTCGTTTGGTCATCCGCCGACTGTTTGGCGGAGTTGAGCTCGACTTCGAGCGCGTGAAGTGGCTGTTTGTCACCGACGGCGGCCACAATCTCCCGGAGGACTTCCGGGCACTCGCCGCAAGGGGCGAAGCGCTTGCCGTCGGCATTGGCGGCAATCTCTCGGGAGACGATGAGCACGGCACCGAATACGCCTCGGCCGCATCGCTGCCCATGAGGAACCTTCGTGCGAACTTTGACCGCACGATGGGCGCCGCCGGTGTGCCATCCCGCTATATGGACGAATACTGGGAACGATTCCAGGGATTCGTCACGTTCTGCGAGATTCGCGACTCGAGCGCGACCGCCGCACCGTTCGATCTCTCGTCGATATTCAAGCGGTTGATTGGTTATCGTGCGATTTTTGCGCGCGGGCCATCCCGCGATGAGCCTATCGTCCGCGGAGAGTGGACGCGCGAGCAGATGCTCGAGGGGCTCTACATCGCACAGGCCGCGCTCGTGGGCATCACCTGCCTTCCGCACATCCCCGTAGAGAAGTGGGCGTGGAAGCGGATGGAAGGGTGGTTCATCGGATGGGTTCTGCGCAACCTCCACTGGGAGGGGAAACCGCGAGAGCGGTTTGCAGGCACTCTCAAGGATCTGTTTGAGACCGTGGATAGGAAGCGCGATGCCCAAGCGCATCAGCAATTCCGATTTCTGATGGGGCATCTCCACGAGATACTCGATGAGCCCGGAGAGTGGCGCGCCGACGTGCACACGCGCAAGATTCTGCGCAACACGCCGCGCTATGACGGCCGCAGGCCCGAGTGCCACGAGACGCTGCTGAACCTCATACAGATGTTCATGCGGCGCGAGTGGGGAGAGGACGACGAGCCGCGTGACGCGTTCATCCAACGTCTCACGCCGGAGCTGCAACGGACGCTGCGGCTCGAACCCGGTTTTGCGCGGCAATTCTTGTACACCGTCCTTGACGCGTGGCACCACGACCAGTGGCTCTACGCGCGCGAGGCGG
>CAYHRP010000048.1:0-5980 GCA_964359145.1 uncultured Gammaproteobacteria bacterium
GTACATCTGCGGTTTTTTGACGTTCCAGAGCGGCAGATTTTGCTCATGTTCAAGACGCTGTAGTCCTGTTTCATAGTGTGACATCTATAGGGGACAGGCCCTTAGCGCCCGCGCTTTGATTCATCATGGGGAGACCTATCTGCTGTCGTTCAAACATATTGCTATCAATCTTTTTCTTCGAAGTGTCGAAGCAGGTTCAGTAACGCTTCGAGTGATAGACCGCGCCGCGCGTCTTATTGCGGCGCCGTTTCGCGCACCATTTCGCACACTGATGCGCACGGTGGGCGTCCCCTTGTATCGCGCGTTTTTCTTTTTTCGGCGGACGTTCGGGCGCTTGCATCTTCCAGGCAAGCAAAAGTTGATCTTTCTTTTGACGAATCGCTATGCTGTTCACGGACTCATTATTTTTCTTGTGCTTGCAACGGGAGCCATGAGTGTGCAAGCGGAAACGTTGCGTTCGGAGGAGTTCGGACGACAGAGCATGCTCTATCGTATTGCTACCGATTCGGAAGTGGAAGCAGTGCAAGTGGTGCGTGCAGACGCTGTTTTGAGTAAGCCGACGAAATACTTAGGCTCGGCGGCGGTGAGTGTACAACCGAACATTGACTTTGACTTCTTCGGCGAAGACTATGTGGCCACGACGGCGGGTGGTACGGCCATTATTGCGCAGACGATTTCGGAAGTCAGCGAGAGCATTGCGCCGCGCTTGGAAGTCATAACCTACACGGTGCAAGAGGGAGACACCATGAGCACGATTGCGCAGACGCACGGGATTTCTTTGACGACGCTGTTGTGGTCGAACGACTTGTCGGTGCGTTCGGTAATCCGTCCGGGCGACGCGTTACGCGTTATGCCTGTGGACGGCGTGGAACACACGGTAAAGTCTGGCGATACCGTGCTTGCTTTGGCGCGCAAGTACCGTGCTGACGCATCGGCGGTCGTCTCGTTCAACAAGTTGGCGGATGCGGGAGACTTACGCATCGGCGAGACGCTGATTATTCCAGGTGGCGTGCGTCAGGTTGCTGCGCCTGCGCCACGCACGAACGCGATTGCGCGCATTTTTGCGCCGCCGAGAATGTCAACGCCGTCTACGGCCACGCCCGGATCAAGCGGCATGATTTGGCCGGCGGACTTGCGTGTCATCACGCAATACTTTGGCTGGAGCCACACGGGACTTGACATCGATTGCCAATACACAAACGATAACTATGCGGCCGATGATGGGATCGTGCAGTTTTCCGGTTGGAAGGGCGGTTATGGTTTGACGGTCGAGGTGAATCACGGTAATGGGATCGTCACGCGCTACGCTCATGCCGCGCGCAATTATGTGACGGTAGGACAGAGCGTGTCGCGTGGACAGCCGGTAGAGCTGTGCGGTACCACGGGGCGCTCGAGTGGAACGCACCTGCACTTTGAGGTTATCGTCAACGGTCAATTTAAAAACCCGCTCGGGTACATCGAGTAAATCGATCTAAACGAGACATCTCTGTTGCAACCATTTTATGACGATCGTCATAAAATGGTATCAAACCTGACGGACGCTTTTTTCATGATCGTGAAACAATAGGAGAAGCGAACAGATTTTTGACGAGGCTTGACGGGGCTGTAGAAAACCGCTACCTTTGGCGACATTGAATCAACGGCAAAATGCCAATAGTCAAAGCCAATCGCTTCCCTATGAACATTGTTTCCGAATCCATTTCCATGACACAAGTCAAGCTCACCATTACGCTTTTACCAGACGAGGTGCGCCCGTATTTGGAAAAGGCGGCTAAACATATTTCCGAGCATGTTGAAGTGCCCGGATTTCGCAAAGGGAAAGCCACGTATGAGGCGGTTGCGGGAAACGTCGGAGAAATGCGCGTTTTGGAGGAAGCCATAGAGCCGATGGTGCGCATCACGCTTGTAGAAGCGGTAAAACAGGAAAACATTTCGAGCGTTGGGATGCCGAGCGTGGACGTGGAGAAGATGGTTCCGGGCAATGAGTTTGTGTACACGGCGACGCTCTCACTCATGCCGGAAGTCAAAAAGCTTGCCCAGTACAAGAAGCTTTCCATTGAGGCAAAGCCGACAGCGGCGAGCGACAAGGACGTGGAAAAGGCGCTCAAAGACTTGACGCGCATGCAAACCAAGGAGGCACGCGCGCTTGCCGGCCACACGGTGACCGACAGGGATTTGGCGGTTATAGATCTTCAAATGACGAAGGATCTCGTGCCTGTTGAAGGTGGTCAAGGAAAAGGATGGCGTGTGTACATGAACGAGGATTTTTATTTGTCGGAGCTTAAGGAGGGACTCGTCGGTATGAAGGAAGGCGACGAAAAAACGATTGCGGTAACGTTTCCAAAAGACCATTATCAAAAGCACTTGGCCGGTCAAAAAGTGGCGTGCGCGGTGAGGCTTAGTGAGGTTTACATACTCGACACACCAGCGATAGACGAAGTGTTCGCCAAGTCGCTTGGCATGGAGTCGGTGCAGAAACTACGTGAGCAGATTGCGTCAAACATCGAGGAGGAGAACAAAACGGAAGAGGGAGCGCGGCAAGAGCGCGCGATGTTGGAACGGCTTGCCGACAAGTCGGCGTACTCGGAGATTCCCGATTCGATGGTGGAAAGCGAGCTCGACAAGATGATGAACGAGCTTGAGCATAGTGTGACGCGGCAGGGCGCGACATTCGAAGACTATCTCGGCTCAATAAAGAAGACCGTAGACGATTTGCGTAAAGAGATGCAGGGCGATGCGCTCATGCGCGTGAAGGTTGGATTGGTTTTGCGCACGATCGCCAAAGAGGAGGGCGTGACGGTGGATGAAAAGGAGCTGGACGAGGAGATTGAAAAACAGGTGAAGTTTTTTGACGCGAGCGACGAGCGCCAAAAGCAGGTGCAATCGCCAGAGTATCGCGACCACTTGGCGTATCGTCTGCGCAATCAAAAAGTGGTGGATCTATTGAGGGCGGCGATGGTGAAATAGCGGTTTGTAACAGAAAAAAGTCGAGCGGGCACAAATGGCCCGCTCATTTCATCAAGAGGATTGTACGATGCGCTCAACAGCATCGGCTGCGCGATCTGCGGCGCGCCCAACGTTGCCAAATGCGCGAACTTGGTTCTCATGCAGTCCCAAGTCGCAGCCGTTCTCAAAGCATATGGTCAGGAGCGTCTGGAGACGCTCATCATTGGTCGCCTTGGCGGCACAGCCAAGCTCTACCAAGGGGAACTCGGTGACCGCACGGCTCTGTCCTTGGCGGTATGCCCGCATGCCAAGGTCCTCATACAGGACCGAGATGCTCGGCACCAGCATCACGCTGGCCGTAATCTGCACGGTCGACGCGTCCGCGATCACCAGATCGCTTGCCGCGACGGCATCGTCAACATCCCGTGGGCCGTCCGTGATAAGCGTGCCTGTACGGAATGCGGCGAGCGCCTCATCCCATGCGGCGACCTCGTCGGCGTAATCCGTACGCATCCGCGGATGTGGGCGTACGACGAGGGTCACGGGCGTGCCGACGGCGTTGAGGCAGCGCACGACAGCCGCGAGCGTGGCGCCTGTCGATGGGCCACCGCCGGCGAAGAGCACAACCGGCTTGTCATCACTCCATTCGCGCTCCTCGCGAACGCGCAGACGCGTGGACGCAACATCGAAAGTTGCGTAGCAATCCATTGCGGGGAACCCAACCTCGTAGATGCTCTCGCGAGGAAAATCTTGCCACTCGCGCTGCATGATTTCCGTGCCGACTACGTCATTGGTTAGGATGTGGCTCGGTCGGAAGCGACGATCGCTCCAGTAATCGGCGCACAGTGCCCCGCCCCAGATGTCCTGCAGGGCGATTCTGGCGCGCTTTTTGCGCCTATCGCGCATGCGATCCATGAGTATCATGCCGACTCCGCCCTTTGTGCAGGTGCTTGTGAGCACGGCGTGAATGGGCTCATGCCCAAGTACTTGGAACAGCGCATCGACGGCGTAGGCCTCTACCGCGAAATCAAACGTGACTCTGTCGGGATGGGATGCCCATCCGTTGGCGACGATTCGTACATGGTGGCCGCGCCGGCGTAGTTCGGCAACGACGGGCAGGATGCCGTTCGTGCCACCTGGGTCCTTACAAACAGCCAGAATGTTCAACGTCTACTCCTGTGTGATCGGAGAGAGTGTTGCACAAGTGTTTTATATCGGTTGTGTGTGTTTGTGTCAACGCTTCTCATGTTGTGCAAAGTTTTGCTATACTTTCTTCACTATGGGACGACTTCGACAAACAATGGCAGGGGCAATGGCCGGTGTTGCGATGAGTGCGGCTGCCGAACGCGCGGCATTGGCGCGTGAAGGCGCGTCGGCAGAGGAATCGGCGGATCATCGTGTATCCGATGGCCGCTCCAAGCGATACGAGGCGGAGTTTGGAATGACGGACGGTGACGCAGAGGCGCTGATGGCGCAAATTGATGCGTTTTTTGGAAGTGACGCGGACGCTTCCAACGAGGCGTTTGTTCGCATGGTGCGGTTGCTCGATGCTTCGGCAATGACGCCTCCGTCGGTGTTTGGGTTGATCGCCAGCGAAGCAAAGACGCAGATGAAACCCGGAAGCGAAGTTCAAGTAGGCGGACGTTTTCGATTAGTGCACGCGGCGGACGGGCGTATAAGCGTGTTCGATGCCGAAAACAGAGAAATCATTCTCGTGATGGGTAGCGAAGGTGTTGGGGGTGGCGTGAAGAAAGAGGAAGCGCCGACGAAGGTCGCGCCTGAAAGCACACCTGCCAAGCGTGCGGATGACGTCCCCGCCTACGAGTTGCGCGATCCATGGCTCGTGGACAGCACTGAAGGCGGTCGCGGCGGTGAGCGTACAGTTACGTATGAGATGATTATGAACGCGCGCGGCGATAAAGAGGCAATGACGAGCGTGCTTTTGGACATGCGCGATGATTTTGGAGGGAGCGACGCCGCGTTCAACATTGAATTGCGCAATGCTCTGGAACGCATGGATGACTACTGGCATGTAGGCACGTTGGATTGCGAATTTGGCTCGTACCGTTTGGATGACTATGGCAATTTATGGGTGGACGCACCAGGCACGAAGCCAGTGCGCGTGGTCGCCACTAAGGGTTCATGAAATTTGGCGCGCACGTTTCGATGGCCGGAGGAGTGATGAACGCACCGTCCAATGCGGCAAAGATTGGGTGCGAGGTTCTGCAGATGTTTACACGGCCGCCGATGGGTGGGTCTGGCGCCAAACTCACTGCGAAGGACGGTGAGGATTTTCGTGCGGCGATGAAAGAGCACGGCATTGAGCGCGCGTACATTCATGCGCCGTATTACATCAATCTTGCTTCTGGAAAAAAGCCGGTGCGCTCGAGCTCGGCGCGTATTATTCGTGAAGAACTCGAACGAGGTTCCGTTCTTGGATGCACGGCGGTGATGTTTCATCCGGGTTCAGCGAAGGACGTTGGCGAAGAAGAGGGTCTGCGGCTTGTGATTGAGACCATCGACAAGGTGATGGACGGTTATCGCGGAGCGTGTCAACTCTTGGTTGAGATTTCGGCCGGAGCGGGCGCGACGATGGGCGATTCGTTTGAAGAAATTGCGGCGATGCTCGAAAGAGCCAAGCGCGGACGCGATATCGGCGTGTGCTTTGACACACAGCACGCATTTGCAAGCGGCTACGATTTGCGTGATGAAAAAGCGGTGAATGAAACGGTGAAGCACTTTGATGCCGTGATTGGATTGAAGCGTCTTGTGATGAGTCATCTGAACGACTCAAAAGTGCCATTTGAGGATCACAAAGATCGGCACGAGCACATTGGCGACGGATTTATTGGAAAGACCGGCTTGAAAGCCTTTGTACAGCACAAAAAATTACAGCATTTGGACTTGATTTTGGAAACGCCGCATGACGAGAAGATTATGAGTGATATGGCGTTTTTGAAGCGCGCCCGGAGACGCTAGGTTAAAAAAAGTTTGATACCGTTTTATGACGATCGTCATAAAACGGTATCAAACC
>CAYHRP010000049.1:0-5970 GCA_964359145.1 uncultured Gammaproteobacteria bacterium
GCGGCGCGAGCGCATTCGTGCCACGGCGCGGCGTAAACGGCGCGAAAATGGGAGTTCTGATTCATAGTCTGATATCTATACGATGGCTTCTAACTTTATTCTCCCCACTGTGTCATTCGGACCTCGGGGGACAGGTTGCTCGCGCTCGCAATAACGGTAAGTATCTGTACGAGGTTAGTATCTGTCATTGCGAGTTATACGAAGCAATCTTTTGCTAGCGTAAGATTGCTTCGCTCGCGCTCGCAATGACAGAAGGAGACGCTTGCAATGACATCAATCTGTACGAAGGTGTGTCAGACGGCTTCGCTCGCGATTGGTGTATTCTGGAGGATATGTCCACAGTCATCGGCCCCATTCCATAGTGTTCTATCTATAAAAACCTCCATATATAATAACCTTGGCTCTATGGCAAAACGACCAGAAGGTGACGATCCAGGATACAGACTAGCCAGATTTCCTAAAGGTTTCATAAAAGTGCCGCATCCAGATGCTCCAAAGGTTCCTCCAGATACGGCAACCAGAGTGGATACAACTCTACCGCCTCCAGACGACGAAGCGCTCAATAAACTTCGCGATCGGTACAAAGTTGAGAAGGAACTAGATAGGATAGGAAACTTCTCTGGTGGCCGTGCTTGGGTTAGCAAAGGCGGACAGTGGTGGCACATCAAAGAAGACGGCACAAAACTGTCAGATGAGCGCTATGATTGGGTCGATTCCTTCTCTGGCGGCCGTGCTCGGGTCAAAAGAGGCGAACAGGTGTGGTACATAGATCTAAACGGCAATAGAATTACTGACGTCTAATCTAATTTGAGCACTCCTAGAGCGACAGATCTTACTCATGTTCATGCATGCTAAAAGCCTGTTTCATAGTTTTATAGGCTGATGTCTATAGGGTTGACATCCAAAAACTGGCAGTCTATAATTTGGACTGCTAATTTGTTTTTACGTTTGTTTTACGCATGACCGAGCGTCAGCAACAACTATTGAAACTTCTTGTTGATACATATATCAAAACGGCCGAGCCGGTCTCGAGCCAGTTTTTGGCACAGCAGGGAGGGTTTGGTGTTTCAAGCGCGACAATTCGCAACGACCTTGTTGCACTCGAAGAACGCGGATACGTGAAGGCGCCGCATACGTCGGCCGGACGTATTCCGACGGAGAAAGGGTACCGATTCTACATTGAGTGGTTTGTCAAATCGCCACAACCAACCGAGCGTGCGCGCCGTCAACTGCACGCGGGGTTTCAGGCGGACACGGATCATCATCTGCATAGGTTGGTGCACGCCCTTTCTGATCTCACGCATACGGCGGTTGTGCTGTCCAACGGTCCGGACGAGTCGTACGCGACGGGCATCTCGCATCTCCTCTCACATCCGGAATTTCGCGACTTTGAGATGATCTATCTCTTGGGCGAGATGCTCGATAGGCGCGAGCGCTGGCTCAAACAGCTCTGGAAGCGCGCCAATAATGACATCATTGTACTCATTGGCGATGAGGGGCCGTTTGGCGAAGAGATTGCTTCTATGTCACTGGTGTATCGCCCGACGCATCATCCGGGACTCATTAGTCTTATTGGACCGGTGCGCATGAATTATCGACAAAATCTTGCGGTGCTCCAAGAGGTGCAACGCATGCTCAATGACACAGCTTATGATGAAAAGTAAGAAGAAGGATAAGAATTCTCGGCCCTCCTTAGCTGAAGCTTCGGAGGACAGGTCGAAAAAAGCGGATGCGGAAACTAAGACGGCGGAGGATCTTGCGCAGGAGCGTTTGGAAGGATGGAAGAGGGCGCTTGCCGACTACGAGAATCTCAAGCGTGAAGTGGAGCGTTCACGGCAGGAGTTTGCCCGCTTCGCAAATCGCCGGCTTGTGGAATCGCTCTTGCCGACACTCGACAATTTTCACGCGGCGACAGAACACACTCCGGACCTGTCGGGATGTCCTCCGGAAGTTCAGCCGAGTGTGCAAGCGTGGATCACGGGCGTTGAACACGTCAAAAAACAACTCATGAGCACGTTTGAGCAGGAGGGTTTGGAGGAGATTCGTGCGGCGGGGATGTTTGATCCAACTATTCACGAGACGGTAAATGAGGAAGTTTCAAATGAGCCAGTTGGAACGATTCTCAAGGTTCTTTTGCCCGGTTATCGATGGCACGGCATCGTCATCCGTCCTGCACGCGTCATTGTGAGCAAAAAAGCCGAAGAGGTGAGCAGCCAATAGCCAATAGCTAATAGCCAAATACACATATGTCCAAAATTCTCGGGATCGATCTTGGAACCACGAACTCCGCCATGGCCATCATGGAGGGAGGAAAACCAAAAATTCTTGAAAATGCCGAAGGTCATCGCACCACGCCGTCAATAGTTGCCATTTCAAAATCCGGCGAGCGGCTTGTTGGAATTTCTGCAAAGCGTCAGGCGGTCACCAATCCGCAAAATACGCTTTTTTCCATCAAACGACTGATTGGACGCCGATTTGATGATAAGGAAGTTCAGCGCGACAAAGCGCTTTTCCCATTTGAAGTCGTGAAAGCGGGCGAAGGTGTGAAGGTGAAGATGGGTGACAAGGAATACTCACCGCAGGAAATTTCAGCGATGGTACTTTCCAAGCTCAAGGCGGACGCGGAGGCAAAACTCGGTGAAGAAATTACCGAGGCGGTCATTACCGTCCCTGCCTATTTTGACGATGCACAGCGACAAGCCACAAAAGATGCCGGAAAAATTGCGGGACTCGAAGTGAAGCGCATTATCAACGAGCCGACGGCGGCGGCGCTCGCGTACGGTTTTGACAAAAAAGCCGGACAGCAAATCGCTGTGTACGATTTGGGTGGCGGGACGTTTGATGTGTCCATTCTCGACGTGTCAGACGACACCGTCGAGGTAAAATCTACCAATGGCGACACGCATTTGGGCGGCGACGATTTTGATCAAGTTATTATTCAGTGGATCATTGACGAGTTTAAGCACCAAGAGGGCATTGATCTTAGTCGTGATCCGCTCGCGCTTCAGCGTATCAAAGAGGCGGCAGAGAAGGCGAAGATTGAACTTTCGACATCGCAGGAAACGGAAATCAATCAACCATTTATCACACAGGGACAGGACGGGCCAAAACACTTAGTGAAGCGTATGACGCGCGCCAAACTCGAGGAACTGGTGCATGACTTGGCACTGCAAACGCTTGCTCCGTGCAAAAAGGCTCTTGATGATGCCGGATTGAAAACGTCCGATATTGACGAAGTCGTCATGGTCGGCGGGATGACGCGTATGCCGCTCATTCAATCAATTGTAAAAGAGTTTTTTGGCAAGCAGCTAAATGCCTCGGTGAACCCGGACGAAGTGGTTGCTCTCTGAGCGGCGGTACAAGCTGGTGTTTTGCAAGGCGACGTTAAAGACGTACTTCTTTTGGACGTGACGCCGCTCTCGCTTGGCATAGAAACGCTTGGCGGCGTGATGACAAAACTCATTGAACGCAATACGACAATTCCCGCGTCAAAGTCGCAAGTATTTTCCACGGCTGCGGACAGTCAGAACACCGTCGAGATCCATGTTCTACAGGGAGAGCGCGAAATGTCGGAAGGCAATAAATCGCTTGGACGCTTCATTCTTTCGGGGATTCCGCCGGCACCGCGTGGTGTTCCGCAAATCGAAGTCTCGTTTGACATTGACGCCAACGGCATCTTGAACGTGAAGGCGACCGATAAAGGAACGGGCAAGGAACAGAAGATTACGATCACGGCATCGAGCGGATTGTCGAACGAAGAAGTGGAGCGCATGAAGAAGGAAGCCGAGGAGCACGCCGAGGATGATAAGAAGAAACGGGAAACAATCGAGATGAAAAACATGGCTGACACGATGGTGTACACCACTGAAAAAATGCTCAAAGAGGCGGGAGACAAAGTAAGCGCGTCGGACAAGAAGGATGTCGAGGAGAAGCTCGAGGCGCTGAAAAAAGTGAAAGACGGCGAGGATGTGGAGGCAATCAAAAAAGCCGCCGACGAGCTTACGAACTCTGCGCAGAAAGTCGGCGCGGCGATGTATAAAGCGGCGCAAGAGCAAGAGAAGAATACAGAATCGAAAAAAGAGCATTCGGAAGAACCGGCAAAAGCCGAAGCAAAAGACGCAGAGTTTAAGGAGAAGAGCGACGACGAGGCGAAGAACTAATCTGCATGCAGAGAGACCCCTACGACATTCTTGGTGTTTCGCGTTCTGCTTCGCCGGACGAGATTAAGCGTGCGTTTCGCAAGCTCGCTCATCAACACCATCCAGACAAAAAAGGTGGCGATGAGCAAAAGTTCAAAGAGATCAATGCGGCCTATCAAATTCTTGGCGACGAAGAAAAGCGCGCCAAGTACGATCAGTTTGGCTCGGCGGCTTTTGAAGGCGGAGCGGGCGGACAGGGGTTTGGCGGTTTTGGCGCGCAGGGAATGAACTTTAATTTTGGCGATTTGGGAGATTTGGGAGACCTGTTTGGCTCGATGTTCGGCGGCGGACACGCGCACAGTCGCCGCGCATCTATCGGTCAGGACATCGAAATGGATGTCACAATTGACTTCAAGGAGATGGCGTTTGGAACTTCGCGCACCATCAATCTGCACAAATTAGAGTCGTGCGGAGCGTGCAAGGGCAGCGGCTCGAAGACAAGCAAAGCTAAAGAGTGCAAAGCGTGCGGTGGTTCGGGTGTGGAGCGCGTGGCACGGCGCACGCCGCTTGGCGTGATGCAGTCCACGGCCACGTGCGGCACGTGTCACGGCTTGGGATCCGTACCGGAAGACGCATGTCGCCTGTGTTCTGGAACTGGTGTCCACAAACAGCCGACGCACATAGAGGTCACTATTCCGGCTGGCATTGACGGAGGACAGGTCCTGCGTGTGCGAGGTCGAGGTGAGGCGGCTCCCTACGGCGGGCAAGCGGGGGATCTCTATCTGCGCATTTCCGTGAAACCGCACAAAACGCTTGCGCGCGACGGGGAGATGGTTCGTTCAAGCGTAAAAGTCGGATTCACACAAGCGGCTCTCGGAGACACCGTTGATGTGCCAACGATCGACGGCGAAGTTGAACTCTATATTCCGCCCGGCACACAGTCGGGTGATGAGTTGCGCTTGCGTGGAAAAGGCATTCGCTTTTCTTCACAGTCCGGTGATCACATTGTTACCATTCGCTTGGAAACACCGCGCAAACTTTCACGCGCGCAAAAAAAGCTTCTCGAGGAGTTGGATCACAAGGTGTCGTAGGGACGTATTGCATGTGCTTTTTGTTATGTCATCGCTAGCAATGTGAAGCGGTTTCCATGAGATTGCTTCGTCGAAATCGCCATGACGTCTATGGAGGGCATCTTGAAATAACAAACCGATGCTATACTGTTTTACATGGCCATTGCAGAAAACATTCCCGCATTCGTGACAACCATTGCATCGGATTTTATTAGCGCCAATCCCACGACGGACGTGCTCGTGCTTGTGGGTGCGGCGGCGGCCGTATTGCTTCTTGGATTTTGGGGTCGGTCAAAACTCGTATCGGTTGCTATTGCTTCGTACGCGGCCATCGCTCTGCTTGCGACACAGCCAATCTTTGACTGGGTGTATGGCAGTATCGGTATTCCTTACTCCGTGTGGTCGGTCATCGCGATTGTGCTGGGGCTCGTGTTTGTTCTTCATTCGATGATTTATTTCAGCCTTGGGGAAATTCTCGAAGAAGATCGCGGCTTTATTGCCTCCTCAATCGTGCTTGCCGTGGCCATTATCGGTCTTTTGTTTTCGTATAGTTTTACCGTCATTCCCTCAACGGTCCTCTCGGAAATCTCACCTATTTTAGCGACGGCGCTGACGAGTGTCTTTGCAAAAATACTGTGGTTTTTGGCTCCTATTATTGTTGTGGGAGCCACAAAGGATTGAGTGATCCCGACTGTGATAGACTATAGACATCCCACTATAAAACAAGACTCCATCATGCATAAAATGTATGTCATTGCGAA
>CAYHRP010000050.1:0-1421 GCA_964359145.1 uncultured Gammaproteobacteria bacterium
CGCGCATCAAAAAACGGCGTCCAGCAAAAAGCGGTGAACGCATCCGTGGCGCGCGCTTTGTGGGGCTCAAGGAGACGCGAGAGCTATCGGCGTATGAGGATATGGATATGATTGTGGAGAAGGCCGTACAACTTATTGCGCGTCAAGTGCGCAAGGGGCGCAAGGCAATCGGCAAACAGACAGGTAAGCTCTCACTTTCACTTCCTGAATGATCCAATGACTGATATTGCAAGAGGATTTTTTCTCCTGTTTCGAGGGTGGCGCGCGATTGTTTCAGCGCGCGGGGGGTTGCGTTTGATAATCATTCCTGTAGCGCTCAACCTTGTTCTGTTTGGTATCTTTATCGTGGCGCTCGTTTTGTGGATCCTCCCGTGGCTGACGGCGTTTAGCGTGACCATTGCTTTTGGGGCTTGGCTTAAGGGATTGATTTGGGTGGCGACGCTTTTACTCGTTTTGATGGTGTACGCCTTTGTTTTTCCCATGATAGCGGAAGTAGTCGGCGCGCCGTTTTACGAAGCCATTGGCGCTCGCATTGACGAGGACGCAAAACAGCCTATCGTTGAGAGGCCGTGGTACGCGGAAGTTAAGCTGGCCATAGACCAAGAATGGCGCAAACTTGTTGTGCTCGCCTTGCTCTCCGTGTTGGTGTTCGTTTTGCAATTTGCTCCCGTGATTGGGCAAGTCTTGAGCTTGATTATTGGCTTTGCGGTTCTTATTCTCACGCTTGGTGCCGATAGCGTCGGGCCCGCGCTCGCGCGGCGCGGACTAATGCTCGGTGACAGTCGTCGATGGTTACTCAAGCATTGGCGTCCGGTTGTCGGCATCGGCCTTGCCAAAGCGCTCGGTTTGTTTGTTCCGGTGCTCAACATCGTCGTCTTGCCAATGGCCGCCGCAGGTGGCACTCTGCTTGTACAGATCTACGACACAACGAACGTATGAAAGTGATTTTGATAGAATCCGTAAAGGGAAAAGGATTTTCAGGCGATGTAATTGAGGTGAGCGATGGGTACGCGCGGAATTATTTGTTTGCGCAATCGCTGGCCATTGAAGCCACACCGGAAGCGCTCCATCGTGTTGCCGCACAAGAAAAAAAGGTACAAAAAGAGACGAAGCGCTCTGAAAAAGCGGCGCGCGGCGCAGCCGACGCGCTTGAAGGTATGGAGCTCACGGTAGGGGCGAAGGTCAACGAAGACGGCGTGCTCTATGGCGCCGTGTCGGCCAAAGAGATTGTGGCGGCGGCAAAAGCTTCCGGCGCGACGCTCAAAACGGAATATATTAAAGATCACGAACCAATAAAAGAGCTTGGCGAGTACGATCTTGAAGCCGAGTTTCCGGGAGGATACGAAGCTACGTTTCGCGTGATTGTTATTGGGGTCAGACCGTGAAATTTCGGGGTTTATTGTACCATAAAAACGCAAAAT
>CAYHRP010000050.1:1431-5909 GCA_964359145.1 uncultured Gammaproteobacteria bacterium
CCCCCCTCTATTTTTTTTTATAAAAACAAAAAAAAACATAAAATCCGGGCGCCCCCCCCCCACGGGGGCTTGACGCATTTGCGCCTCTGCGATAGAGTTCCATTCGCCAAAACGGAATGCGCTCTCGGCGCTCCTCCGTTCCGTCATTCCTAAAACGACCCCTATGGCACATAAGAAGGCGGGTGGGTCCACCCAAAACATTCACGATTCCAACGCACAGCGCTTGGGCGTGAAGCGTTCCGACGGTCAACCCGTTGGTGCGGGAGAAATTCTCGTGCGCCAGCGTGGTACCCGTATCCACGTTGGACGGAACGTCAAGAAAGGTGGAGACGACACACTCTACGCGGCGATAGAAGGCAAGGTGAAGTTCACCACGCGCATGACACGCACCTTCACGGGCGTCCTCAAGAAGCGTAAGTTTGTCCACATCATCCCATCCAACCAATAACGACTGTCCCCAGATGTGCGGCGGTCGTTTTGGTATGATGTCTATAGATGTCACCCTATGAAACAGGACTTAGCATTTTTGAACATGAGCAAAATCTGTAGCTCTGGAACATCAAAAAACCGCAGATGTACCCTCGGTACATTGAGGATTTTTTGATGTGAAGAGCAAAGAGTTTGCCATGTTCATGAATGATGGAGTCTTGTTTCATAGTGTGATATCTATAGTATGATATCCATAAAAAAACGAATCGAAGACATTCTTGAGCGCGAAGTGCGGCCGCGGCTTGCTTTACACGCTGGCAGTGTCGAGTTTGTTGACTTTGATAAAGCGACCGGTCTCGTTTCTGTGCGGCTTCTTGGGATGTGCAACGGATGTCCGATGGCAACGCTCACGCTTCGGCACGGCATTGAAGTGCTTCTCAAAGAGCGTATTGTTGAAGTGAGGTCGGTGGAAGCCGTGAGCGCGAACGTCGTATGAGCGCTGTTCGTGGTAACAAAATCAAACTGGTGTTTCGTCAGCGAACATGGCGCGTGATGACGGGGCTCACGCTTCTGTTCTTGGCTATAGGTTGGGCGGTGAGCTTGTGGCGATTTCCGCCGCTTGCCGGCGAAGGCGACATTCTTCCCTTGCACTACAACATTTACTTTGGCGTGGATGCGGTTGGACCGTGGTGGCGAATTTTGGTGATTCCCGGCTTTGCCACGCTGGCGTTTCTGCTCAATCTGCTCATGATGACTGCCAAACAAACGGACGATTCTGTGCGAGTGATGCTTCTTGGTATTACATCACTTTTGGTGGCATTGTTGTGCGATGTGGCGCTGGTATTTATCTTGCTTGCAAATCTGTAGTCCGGTTTCATAAAGTGATGTCTCTATAGAACGCCTATGGATTCCTGGCAACTCATTCGATTGATGATGCTTTCGGCCGTCACCTTTGCCGTGGCCATAGCTTGGACACCGCTTTTGTCGCATGTGCTGTATCGCTTCAAGCTTGGCAAGACGATTCGCAGTGCGTCGTCGGCGCCCATTGCCTCAAAACTGCATCGGAAGAAATCCGGGACGCCTACAATGGGTGGCGTTCTTGTGTGGTTGACGGTGCTCTTCGTTGCGGCGGCGCTTCTCATTGTATGGACGTTTGCGCCGCACTCGCCGCTTGGCGAATTGAGTTTTCTCACACGTTCGCAGACGCTTTTGCCGCTTGGCGCGCTCGTAGCTTCGGCGCTGATTGGGCTTGTTGACGACTATCTCAACATCAAACGCATCGGCCCTCACGGGGGCGGCATGAGCATCTTGTACCGTCTCGGTTTGTACATATTCGTTGCGGCCGTCGGCGCTCTATGGTTTTTCTTCAAACTCGATTGGGACGTATTTCATGTGCCGTTTATTGGCGACTTCTCCGTGGGGCTTTGGTACATCCCGATATTCATTGTCATCGTGGCGTCCACGGCATTTTCAGTGAACGAAACCGACGGACTCGACGGATTGGCGGGCGGCGGACTCATGGCTGCGTTCGGTTCGTTTGGCGCCATTGCGTTTGCGCAAGGCCGCTTTGAATTGGCGGCGTTCTGCGCCGCTATCCTGGGTGCTCTACTGGCATTTTTGTGGTTCAACATTAATCCGGCGCGCTTTTTTATGGGAGATACGGGCGCGATGGGACTCGGTATTACGCTTGGCGTTGTAGCGATGCTCACAAACATGGCGCTTCTCCTGCCAATAGTGGGATCGATTTTCGTACTCGAATCGTTGAGCGTGGTGATTCAACTTACCTCAAAAAAACTGCGCGGCAAAAAAATCTTTCGTTCAACGCCCATCCATCATCACTTTGAAGCCATCGGCTGGTCGGAGCCGAAGATCGTGATGCGCGCGTGGGTGATTGCCGCCATGAGCGCCGTTGTGGGTGTGGCTGTCGCGCTTCTTGATGTCGGACTATAATAGGACTTACGCGTTTGGCACATTTCGTTGTCGAAACCTCCGGTTTGAACTCATCATAGCTCTGCTATGCCTCGTCCAAATCCTCGGTTTCTCCTAGAACTGTGCTCAAACGCGTAAGTCCCGTTTCATAGGGTGACATCTATTTACATCCGTTCATGAACAAAGCGACGCATGCACCAGACAGAATGGTCCTCGGGATCGTGCTTGGTCTCGTCTGTGTTGGGCTTCTCGCGTTGACGAGCGCGACCAGTGCGGTTGCGTTTGAACGCTTTGGCGACATGTACTGGTTTGTGAAGCACCAGTTGTTTTATGGTGTGCTTCCGGGAATCGTGCTGTTGTGTATCACCTTGCGCGTCCCGTATGTATTTTGGAAAAAGATGGCGGGCATCCTACTATGGGTGTCCATAGGGCTCTTGTCGCTCGTGTTTATTCCGGGGATCGGAGCCGATTTCGGGACGGCGCAAAGCTGGGTGGCCATTCCGGGAATTGGGTTTAGTTTTCAGCCCGCCGAGATTGTCAAACTAACGTTTCTCTTGTATTTGGCGGCGTGGTTTGAGAACCGCAGAGAAAAAGATTTGAAAGGTTTTACGACGGGATTTGTACCCTTCCTCGTATCGCTTGGTATGGTTGCTTTGCTCATCCTGTTACAGCCGGACGTTGGAACTATGTCGGTCATTGTGGCCATAGCGCTTACTGTCTATTTTGTCGCTGGTTCTCCGTGGCCGCATCTTATAGGATTCGGAAGTCTTGGTGTCGCCCTGTTTTTTCTGTTGATTCGATTCGCGCCGTATCGTGCCGCCCGCTTCACGACGTTTTTGCATCCCGAATTTGATCCCCAAGGTATTGGGTATCATGTGAATCAAGCGCTCTTGGCGGTTGGTTCGGGAGGGCTATTTGGCTTGGGCTTTGGACAGTCGCGGCAGAAATTCCAGTATCTTCCCGAGGTTGCGTCCGATTCCATCTTTGCCGTGATGGCGGAAGAGCTGGGATTTCTCATCTCTGGCGCTTTCATTTTTGTGTATGCCGTTTTGGCGTATCGGCTTTCTGTGCTCGCGGCTGGAGCACGCGACCAATTTGGACAGTACGTCACGGTTGGCGTGCTTGCATGGGTGGCGTTTCAGGCGTTCGTGAACATCGGTGCCATGCTCGGGCTTCTGCCTATCACCGGCATTCCGCTTCCGTTTGTCAGTTACGGCGGAACATCAATGGTCGTGCTCTTGGGCGCTGTGGGAATTGTGCTCAATATCTCGCGGTATCGAACGGGGTAGGGGATTTGGCAATATATGATACGTGATATGATGTATCCACTATGAAAATTGTTCTCTCTGGAGGTGGAACGTTGGGTCCCGTAACGCCTCTCTTGGCGCTTGCCGAACGGTGGCGCGCCGACCATCGAGACGTTGAAGTGCTTTGGGTTGGGACGGTCAATGGACCGGAGGCGGCGCTCGTTCGTGCGCACGAGATGCGTTTCATATCTATGGCAAGTGTGAAGGTGCCGCGCTACGCGACGCTCTATTGGTTGGCTATTCCGTTTTTGGCCGTCTATGCGCTTATTGAGGCGTGGCTTGTCGTGAAAAAGGAACAGCCGGACGTGATTGTGTCGGCGGGAGGCTATGTGTCTGTTCCGCTTGTTTTGGTCGCGCGATTGTTTGGTGTCAAGAGCTGGATTCATCAGCAGGATATTCGCCCGGGACTTGCGAACATCATCATGTCTAAGGTAGCGTCGCGGATTTCGGTAACGTTCAAAGAAAGCGCCGCGGCGTACGCGGAACGCAAAACCGAGGTGACGGGCAATGCGGTGAGAGCGAGTCTCTTGAATGGAGATAGGGCATTGGCGCGGCAGAAGTTTGGACTTGACTTGACGCGCAAGACCCTTCTTGTACTGGGCGGCGGATCGGGAAGCGTGTGGCTCAACAAGGCGGTGTCAGCGATTGCAAGTGATTTAACGGTGAAGTGGCAGGTTTTACACGTCGCTGGACGCGATAAGCTCGGCACGGTTTTGCCCGCTTTCAATCACTACGTCGTTGAGCCGCTTATCGGAGAGGGAATGGATGACGCGTACGCGGCCGCGGATGTGGTGCTCTGTCGCGCAGGCATGG
>CAYHRP010000051.1:0-2308 GCA_964359145.1 uncultured Gammaproteobacteria bacterium
GTCGTGAATCTAGAGTTTTCTGATAATAACTCTAGATTCACGACCTGACCCCATACCACTAGCCTATCATCCCCTACATTGAACAAACTGTTTGGTATATCGGGCCCATTCCCATTCAAGTATGGGGAACCATGGTTTCGCTTGGTATTTTGACGGCGCTTTTTGTTATTACGCGGCGTGCCAAGCGGTTGAAACTTGATGTAAAAATCATTTCAGACGCGGCGCTGTGGATCTTAGTCGGTGCGCTGATTGGCGCGCGGCTTGTTACCGTTCTGTTTTACGATCCATCTATTTATTTTGAAAATCCGCTTGAAATTTTTGCCATTTGGCACGGAGGATTGTCGAGCGTTGGCGGATTTATCGGAGCTGTTGTGGTGGGGCTTTGGTACTTTCGTCGCAAACAAGTCGATGTGTGGAAGTATGCGGACGCGACGATTTTCGGCCTTCCGATTGGGCTCGGCATTGGTCGCATTGGCTGTTTTTTGATTCATGACCACCCCGGAACCGCGAGCGATTTTGTGCTTGCGGTGCAATACCCCGACGGGGAAGCGCGTCTAGATCATGGTCTCTTGCTTTCCATCAATGGCTTTTTGATGGCGTTGGTGTTTGCGATCTTGGCGCGAAAAAAGCGTCCCGTTGGGATGTATTTAGTGGTTTTTGGGATTTGGTACGGCGCCGTGCGATTTTATCTCGATTTTTACCGCATTATTGACGCGACATACCTTGGTTTGACACCTGCGCAGTACGTGAGCGTCGTCATGTTTGTGGCAGGTATGTGGGGTGCGTGGCGACTTTTCCACAAGTCGCGAGCAAAGGAACGCTTATCCACAGAGAAGAAGACTTGACGATTTTTAAAACTCAACCACACAAAAATGACAGGATATCTGTCATTTTTGTGTGGCGGTGAGGAGAGGATTCGAACCTCCGAGGACTTGCGCCCTACACGCGTTCCAGGCGTGCGCCTTCGACCACTCGGCCACCTCACCGTCGCGGCAGAGTGTAGCGGAAAAGTGCCTATGTAGCAATGATGGCAATCAAAAGCGCCCCCGCGCAAAGTGGCGGGGGCGGCGAACTAGAAGCTGATCGTTTCGTTGAAGTGAGTACACGTCCAGAGCGATGGGAGCGGCCTCATGGCGCGGCCAATGCGCGACTCTTGGAGTCGCAGCACTCGCTCCGCAAGGAGCGCTTCCAAGCCACGCTCGTCCGCGTAGTGCTTGGCTCGCGCATTTTTCAGCGCGGGGCGAAGCCGCTTCACGGCCTCACGGTAACTTTCCTTGGAAAGCGCAAGAGGCGCCAAGAGTGCCATGCCTCCGCACAAGAGACCCGAGCCAAACGCAATCCATGGTAGAAGCCGGCTATCAAGATACGGCTCTGCGATAAATGCGCAGGCGAGCATCGTGACGACCGATGCTGTGGCGCTCACCGTGTACTTGGCTGTTTGACTACGCACGGCGAGCATAGCGCGACGCAACACCATGCCATAGTACCCGGACTGAAATCCGGTAGTCAGGGATAGCAATGCCACCACGCCTACCGTTACCATGATGTAAATGTTCATGGCAAATACCCATCCGATCATGTGGCGCGACTGGCGCCTCCACACGGTCGAGAGGGGCAATTCGGTCAGCCGTTTGACACGAAGGTCCGTGTCCTCCATGAAGTACCTATCGCCGTAGGTAATCATCGCCACAAACATGGCAAGGGTATTTATGATTACAAATACCGCCAATGCGATCTCGCTATAGCGTGTTACCTGCCGCCAAAGTGGCGACACGACCCCTGCGTGCCCGCTGGTGACGAGCTCGAGCGAGCCACATGCCACACACGGCAGAACGACCCAGACAACGAGCAGGAGAGAAGCACATAAGAGCCCAACGAGGGACACTCGATAGTGCACCTCCTCCATGACTTGCACATGGCCCATGGATGCCTCTGGCACCGAGCGCATGTAGCGCCAGAAGGTCACCAGACTTGGCAAAAAGGCACCGAGTACGAACCCGCCGACGCCTCCAGTTACAGCCGCGGCCGTGCCGTGACTCTCAAACAGCAGGATGCCGAGCACCCCACAGAAAAGTCCACCAAGGAATCGTCGTGTATTGGACGAGGTTTCCATGATTTTCTCGCTCACAATCTCGCATGAATCGCGCGCGCTGTCAAGCGGCAGATATGATAAGATATAGATGTCACTCTATTTTATAGGGTGATGTCTATCTTATGGAACCAAAAGAACAGATTCGTAGCGCCATAGATGTCGTAGACTTGGTTGGAGAGTATTTGACGCTCAAAAAGGCCGGCCAAGGCTCTTTTA
>CAYHRP010000051.1:2408-5871 GCA_964359145.1 uncultured Gammaproteobacteria bacterium
ATCAATGCTTTTGCGCAAAAAGTCTATGAACGGTTTTTGCAAACATCGAAGGGAAGTGATGCTCGCGCCTACTTGGAGCGCCGTGGCATCACGCCCGAACTTCAGATGACGTTTGGTCTTGGATATGCGCCGGATACATGGACTGGGCTCATAGATGTGGCAAAGAAGAAGGACATCACGGACGCCGATCTTCAAGCCGCTGGACTCGCGCTCCCATCCAAGCGCGGCAACCGAATCGATCGATTTCGTCATCGTCTGATGATTCCGCTTCGCGATCAACACGGCAACACGGTTGGTTTTACTGCGCGCGCTCTGCGCGATGGCGATACGCCCAAGTATATGAATTCGCCGCAAACGGAGGTGTACGACAAGAGTGCGCTCGTGTACGGTTTGGACATTGCTAAGTCGGCCATCAAGTCGGAAGGCGAGGTGATTCTCGTTGAGGGAAACTTGGATGTCGTCGCGTCTCACAAAGCAGACGTGAAGAACGTGGTCGCCATTTCCGGCACGGCTCTCACCGAACAGCACGTGCGTTTGCTCAAGCGCTATGCGACGCGGTTTGTGTTTTGCTTTGACGCGGACGACGCCGGATTCAACGCCGCCGTGCGCGGAATGCGCCTGGCGCGCTCTTTGGGTGCGGATATTCGTGTAATTGCGCTTTCAAAACAGGATGGCAAAGATCCCGATGAGGTTGTGCAAAAAAATCCGGAGCGGTGGCGCGCGCTTGCCAAAGCGCCTGTGGATCAGCTCACATTCTTGTTTGATAAGATTGTTGCGCCAATCGATCGAAAAGATGTTTCGCAAAAAAAGCAGGCGGGTGCGGTGTTTTTGGATGAACTGCGATCGGTGGAGGACACCATAGAACGAGAACATTGGTTGAAGCGGTTAGCGGAGGCGGTTGATGTCTCGGTGGAGGAATTGCGTAAAGCGTTGAAAAATGTGTCTGCCATTACTCCAAGAGCCTCATCTGCCATTATTCCTCAAGCCGCGTTGAGGAGCGGAATAACGCTTGATGAGCTGTTCATCGCGCATATTGTGAGTGATGAGGCGGCGCTCAAACTTGCGGCCGATCGCATTGCGCCCGACAATCTTTCTGACGAATCAGCGCGAAGTCTTTACAAACTCGCGCTCTCCCTGTACCATACGGTCAACACGTCGACCAAATTATTTTTCGAGGCGTTGCACAAACAGGCAACCGAGCAGAGCGAATCGCTTGCGTGTCAGTTGACGCGATGCGCCATTTTGCTCGAACGCCAAGACGCACCCTCGAACCAAAGCGACGACACACCCTTTTCACAGATCCTCTCCAAGATTGAGGATCGTGTTCGGCGTTTCAAGCGCCAGGAGATTCTCTCCGCGCTTCGTGAGGCACAACGCGCTCAAGATGTAAATCGCATGGAAGCGCTCACGCGACAATATCAGGCTCTGCTTTGATTCCGTCACTCCCATAACTATGCCGCAAAAGAAATCTGCCGCGCGCCGAACCAAGGCCGTGGCGGGACGTTCCAAATCATCTACTTCTCACCGTGCACGTCCATCACAAAAGAAGAGACCCGTTTCAAAAAATTCAACGACACAAGCGCCGACGGAGCGTTATGTTCGTGTGTCTGCGCCAAGTGATGAGAGTATTTCTCGGTTGCTCGACAAGGGGCAACAGCGCGGATTCGTTACCGAAACCGAAGTGTTGATGTTGTTCAACGATTTGGAAGATTATGTGGAAGACTACGAGGCGTTTCTCGACAGGCTTGATATTGTTGGTTTGCATTTGGTTGAGGTCAAGGAGGGACTGCTCGGGCGCTCGGCGGATCATCAGTCCGCCATGGATAAAATTCGTGTGAATGTGGATCGTCGCAGTCCGCTCACGATGGAAATCACGCAGGATTCGATTCAGATGTATTTGCGCGAGATTGGAAAAATCCCCCTACTCACGGCCGAGGAAGAGGTGGCGCTTGCCAAACGCAAGGAGCGCAACGACAAAGAGGCGGAGCGACGGCTCATTGAAGCAAACTTGCGTTTGGTGGTATCCATTGCAAAAAAGTTTGCGGGAAAAAGTCTCACGCTTTTGGACTTGATTCAGGAAGGAAATATCGGGCTGTTTCGCGCCGTGAAAAAGTTTGAATATAGGAAGGGCTACAAGTTTTCGACGTATGCGACATGGTGGATTCGACAGGCAATCACGCGCGCGCTCGCCGATCAGTCGCGTACGATTCGCATTCCGGTACACATGGTTGAGACGATCAATCGATTCCAGCAAGTGAATCGTCAACTTTTACAGGATTTGGGGCGCGATCCACTACCGGAAGAATTGGCTGCCGAAATGGGACAGCCGCTTTCCAAGGTGCGCCACATCATGAAGATTTCGCAAGAGGTGGTGTCGCTGGAGACGTCTGTTGGCGACGACGATGAGGATTCGACGCTTGAGGACTTTATTGAGGACACCAAGAGTGTGTCGCCGCAAAAGGCGGCGGCGCGACAGCTTTTGAAGCAGTATGTTGAGGAGGCGATGAGCGATTTGACACCGCGCGAACAGAAGATTTTGGAGATGCGCTTTGGGCTTATCGACGGCGTGTCGCACACGCTTGAAGAAGTGGGGAAGGAATTTGACGTTACGCGCGAGCGCATTCGGCAAATTGAAGCAAAGGCACTCGATAAGATTCAGCAAAATCACATCATCGAGAAATTGCGAGATTATTAAAATACGAGCCGTGAAATGTTGACTAGCGCATACGGTGCGAACCTTGCTTGAGGAGTGCGGTCGTGCTATATTCTCATTCGTTCTTTTTCCTGTTTGAAACACTCCGGGGTAGCGCAGCGGTAGCGCAGTTGACTGTTAATCAATTGGTCGTGGGTTCGAATCCCACCCCCGGAGCCATGAGAAGGCGTGTGAGATGACCCACATGCCTTGTCAAAAAGTCGTCATTGAAAAATGGCGATTTTTTTATTTCTTGGAGTCAACAATCTAGTGTAACGGGGTGATATTATTGTCCTCTTGAGTCTCTGTATCACTAGATTGATACAGGAGCAGTTGACTTATTAGGATTATTTCGTATATAATTGGATATAGTTATCTATATACCAACAAAATATATCAAAAATATGAGCGAAAATCGCTTCAACAAAAGAATAAAACTAAGCCAGGAGATACTTGGGAAGATCGGCAGAATTGATGAATTCAAGGGTCTTTGGCATGGCAGTTTGAGACTAAGCCCTCAAATTTTGGGTCGGCTTAAGTCATCCGTGATCATTACGTCTACCGGCGCCTCAACACGTATTGAAGGATCAAAAATGAGCGACGAGGAAGTGGCTCGTCTTTTGCGTGGTCTGAAATCCAATCCTCCCAAAAATCGTGATGAGCAGGAAGTCGCCGGTTACGCTGATTTGCTTGGAAGAATTTTTGACCACTATCGCACGCTTAAATTGACCGAGAATAATATTTTGCATTTCCACAGCATACTTCTGCAAT
>CAYHRP010000052.1:0-5667 GCA_964359145.1 uncultured Gammaproteobacteria bacterium
GAAAATGTTTGCTCGTAAATCTGCAACGTTTGAGAGGCGGCGTCGTCCCATCGGTAGCGCGCAAGAACGTCGTGTGATTTGGAAAGGAGGCTCGTTTTAAGCGAGCGATCGGTGAGCAATTGCTCCATGGCATCGAGCATGCTCTCAATGTCGTCTGGGTTAAAGTACACGGCCGCTTCTCCCAGAATCTCCGGAATACAGCTCGTGCGCGATGCGGCAACCGGCGTGCCAAGTCTTAGCGCTTCCAAGGGCGGAATGCCGAACCCTTCTACTTTTGACGGAATCACGTACAGCACAGCGTTGGCATACAGCGCGGTGAGTTCGTCATCGGAAACAAATCCCGTAAACAAAATGCGGTCATCCGGTATGGCAATCTCTCGAGCTTCTTCGCGCAGGCGATCCTGAAATTCGTTCGACGGTCCGGCTAAGACGAGCGTAACGTTCGGGTGCTCTTGCAAGAGGAAACTGAACGTGTGAAGCAGGGTCTCGATATTCTTGTGCGGATACGAGTTGCTTACATTGAAAATGTACGGGGTTTTGATCCGTGACAAGATAGACGATCCGCTCTTTGATTTTTGTTTTGTGCTGGCGGTTTTTGGAACCGCGATGTCGATGCCATTATACACGACGCTGATGCTCTTTGGCGACGCGCCGAGCCTGTGGATGATTTGACTCTTAGCGTGATTGGAAACGGTGATGATGTGGCGAGCGTTTTTGACGGCGTGGCGAAGCGTTTTGCGAAAACCGATACGCTTGAGTTCAAACAGGAGTCGGTTGCGCGTTGTAGCGCGCGCCGACCACGGCTGTTCGAGCATGATGAGGTCGTGAATCGTGACGACAAATGGTGTTCGTACGCGCAAGGGCACGTTGAAATGCGGGAAATGGATAAGATCAAGCTTGTGCTTGTCGATGGCGCGCGGCATGACGAGTTGTTCGGCGAGCGTGTACCAATGCACGTCCGTCACGATCTTTGTCCAACGTTTGTTTGGTAGAGGAATATCGCCAAAATTTTCCCGCTTACAAAAAAGGGTGTAGCAATTGTGATCGTCCTGCGCCTGTAAATGCAAAATCAGCTGTTCGACGTAGCGCCCGGGGCCGCCGCCGCCAACACGCGGTCCAAACATACGCGCGTCAATGCCGATGTGGAGGGGAGAGTTCATGTCAAATGAGTATAGCATCACTCTATGACCCACTCTCTATGTTGAAATTTATTGTTCTATCAAAAGGGTGTGAATAGAAGCGGCTGTCTGTTGCCATGAAAATTGTATGGATTGCTTCATGCCATTTTCGCGACAGCGCTCGTGCAGATCACTTGACGACAAAATGTGTTCAAGAGTGCATGCGAGTTCTCGGACGTTCATGGCGCGGACGTATATGGGCGCTGTCCCGCCAACTTCTGGCAGACTGCTGTTATGTGAGCAAACGACAGGTGTTCCGCACGCCATCGCCTCCAAAATTTGCATGCCAAAGCCCTCGTAGCGCGAGGGAAGGCACAGGGCGCGTGCTTGGCGCAAGAGCGCCGGACGCGCCTCATCGTCTACATATTCTATAACCTTGATACGATTGCGTTGCACGGAAGTTTTTAGCGCTCGTTCGAATGAGCGTCGCTTCCATCCGCGGCCTCCGGCAATGACTAATTGGAGGGTGCAGTGCGTTGATGCTACTGCGTCGAATGCCTCTATCAAACTTGGCACGTTTTTGCGTGGTTCTATAGTCGCCAAAAATAGGATATACGGGCGTCGGATGCCGTAATATTGAAGAAAAGTCGTGTCGCCGGGTTGCGTGCGTATGTTGAAGTGATCATGATCCACGCCGTGAAGGACCGTGTGTACACGGCCTTTTGGTGCGAGACGCAACACGTCCTGTGCCGTTGATTGTGAGATGGCAATAACATCGTCGGCGTTTTTGATGGTTGAAATAGCGCGCGTGATGGTATGCCGCAGACGGTCTTTCCAAGTGTATGTTTTTGGCAAAAAGTGAAAAGCCAAGTCGTGCACGGTGACGACGGTACGAGCATGTGTTCGAGGGATGAAGCCCGTGTTTGGAAACCACACGACATCAATGGATGAACCAATAATGTGTTCAAGCCGTAAAAGACCAAGCGCAATGAGTGTATTGGCGAGTTTGTTTGGGAGCTTACGATGTGCGAGGCGAACGTTTTGGCGCTGTAAAATCGTTCGCGGTAATTGAGGTGTGCGTCTTCCACACGAAAATAGCACGAGTTCTTCGTGCGATTGTGGCCAAGCGTTGAGGGTTTCGTACAGAGCGTGTCCGACACCGCTTGGGCGAGCGTCGCATAAGCTGCGTACGTCTATGGCGAGAGTCATAAGATGACATCTACGCTCCACTATCCACCAGTTCTCGCATGCCATTCTCAAATCTCTGTCGTGAAAACTGCGCTGCGTGAGACTGAATCACAAGCGGATCGAACGTATAATCTTGCAAGCGCACTATGGCATCGGCAAGACTCTCCCACGACTGCTCGGGAAAATGCACGCCTGTCACGCCGTGGCGCACCGACTCGAGCGCGCCGCCTTTGCCAAACGCGATAACCGGCCGTCCAGATGCCATTGCCTCTACGGCCGTGATGCCAAAATCTTCCTCTTGCGGATGGATGTAAGCAATACTGTTTGCATACAAACGCGCCTTTTCTTCGTCCGTTATTCGCTCAACGAATTCGATATTAGACTTGGCTCGCGCTTTGAGTGTCTCCAAAAAAGGTCCTGTGCCAAAGATTTTTATGGGCGCTCGCAGTCGGTTGGCGGCGTCCACAATCAAATCAAAGCGTTTGTAAGCGACCATACGTCCACCAGCAACAAAGTAGGTTTTTGGTGCGTTGGAAATTTGAAACTGATTGGTATCAACGGGTGGATACAAAATGTGTGCATCCTTTTGGTAGTACTTGCGAATACGGTCTTTAACGGTTTGTGAATTGGCAACAAATGTATCCACCCGCTCGGCGGCAAGACGATCCCATTGTCTAAGACGCGAAAGGTAGTGAGGAAGCACGCGTTTGACGATACCGGGCGCCTTCAGATCGCGCACATATTCTTGCATGTCAGTCCAAAGGTAGCGCGTTGGTGTGTGACAGTAGCAAATGTGACGAGCGTTTGGATGGACGATAACGCCTTTGGAAAAGGCGCTCGTTGATGAAATCACAACATCAAAGTCGCGCAAATCGTAGTGTTCGGTAGCGGTTGGCATGAGCGGCAGGAGCCACTGGTAGTGCTTCAGCGCTCCGGGGATGCGTTGCAAAAACGACGTCTTAATCTCGCGGCCAGCCAAGTCTCCAAAGCGCTTTTTGTCGTGCAAAAGCGTGTAAATGGGCGCGTCTGGATACATTGAAGACAAAACACGGAGGACGCGCTCGGCTCCTCCGTCCTGTATCAAGTGATCGTGTATCAGGGCGATGTTGGGTTTTTCACGGCTCATGGGGCGATATTAGCACAGATCATACATTATGTACTTGGTACGGATATATGGGTCGTATGACAAACTCCCCAAATCACTTTGCGCCTTTGGATGTGAGTACGGCGTACGGCGTGCGTAGAAGAATGACCAAGTCCATCATGGGGCTCCAATGCTCAATGTAGTACGTATCGAGGCGAACCTCCTCCTCAAACGCCAAGTTAGCGCGGCCGGAAATTTGCGCCATGCCGGTGATGCCCGGTTTGACGGTGAGAACCTTGCGCCACTCTGGTTTGTAGACAGCCACTTCTTCTGGCAAATGTGGCCGCGGGCCGATGAGGCTCATCTTGCCAACGAGCACGAGATAGAACTGCGGGAACTCATCGATGCTCGTGCGGCGCAGAAAGCGACCAAAGCGTGTCATGCGCGGATCGTTCTCGAGCTTGAACAGTGGCGAGCCTTTGCGCTCGTTGCCGTGCGTCTCGATAAAATCCTTGTCAAACCGCAACGCGTGCGCGTCTTTGACCATTGAGCGAAACTTGACGAAGTGAAACGGTTTGCCGCTTTCGCCGACGCGCAGAACGGGTTTGCCGCTCGGGAGCTTCGAAAACAGGATGCCGCCTTGGCGCTCGAAGGCGAGCACAAGAGCGACCACCAGTTGCACGGGCGCGGTGACAAGAACAAGTAAAAGCGACAGTATAATATCAAACACGCGTTTGTATATGCGCCCCCAGCCGTCCAAGGGTGTGCGTCTGACTTCGAAGACGGGAATGCCGGCGAAGGTGTGTGCTTGCAAACGAGAGGTTACGGCCTCCAAAAGGTCCGCGGTGTACATGAACGTAATGTGATGTTCCTCGCAAAACGTCGCAATGCGCAGAGCTTCGTCGCGGCGGGCGTTGGGATCCGAAAGGATAATCTCGTCTACGTCTACTGTGGCGTGCTTGCGCAGAATCCAGCTTTTCGTCTCTTCGCCAAAGTGCGGACGTACGCCGACGACGTGGAATCCAAGGCCTGCGTGGCGCTCAAACTCCTCAACGAGAGCCTGATGTGTTTCTTTTGGACCGATGACGATGACGCGATGCTGTCCCATGCCGCGCGACACGAGTGTGCGCTCTATCCATTTGAGGATGATGCGCGCAATACCGACAAAGATCATGGCGAGTACCCATGCCACGAGCACGATGAAGCGCGAATCGAACAGTTCACGACTGAAAAATATGACGGTAAACACGAGCATCATGCCGGTGGAGACGGCAAAGATGACGCGGCCGATTTCCTCACGCACACCGATGCGCCGCACGGAGTAGAGGCGGTTGAGGGCGAAGACGATGATCCACAAAATAGCGACCACGATGGTGACGCGCAGAATGTCTTGGGCGTTGAGCGCAAAGCGCACGGGAAGACGCTCGGCTACAAACGGCGACACGCGAATGGCGTACGCCGCAAGACCGGCGAATACAATCATGGCGGCATCGACCGGGACTTTGAGCGCCGTAAAAAACAGTTCGATCTTTTTCATGAATTTGTTTCAACCTTTATTTCAAGAATGTAAGTATACCAAAAATCCAAAAACCCCCTTGCGGGGGGTTCTGGGCACGGCGCCTGTAAGCCGAATTCTGTCTAGCATTGGCCCGGAGGCCGACGGAGACCGCGATCTATCTGCGACAACGATCGCTCGTTGCCTTTGCGGCGTCTATTCAACGTCGCATGCGCGCTACCAAATTTGCGTTTGCACCAGGATGGGTTTACCGCGTCGCCGTGTCACCACGGGACGATGCGTGTAGCCGTTATGGGGTCTGTTCCCAAATGTCATTTTGGCTGAAACGACATCTACTTTGCCATAATCGCCTCAAAATTTCTTGGCTTACCTTACAGGTAAGCCGCAAGATTTGTGAGCCGATTCTGTCTAAAGTAACTGCCCTTTCATCTCAAAAGCACATTTGGGAACAGACCCCTAAAGCGACATCACGCAACTTTTCACGTTTTATCCGCCGAAGCGGATTAGTATTGTCTCTGTGGCACTTTCCCTAGGCTTGGCGTTAAGCACGGAATTCCCAATGCTCAATGCGTATACCCGGTTGCCGTTAGCAACATCCTTTTTGAGCCCGAAGGCTTATGGTGTTCGGACTTTCCTCGGCGTTCGCGAACGAACGCCGCCGCGGTCCGGCGCTCCAGTCCGTCTTGCGACGGGTGGAATGTGCAAGCGCGATGCTATCACGTTTTCCTGCTTGTGTCTAGTTGGGGTCAGACCGTGAATTG
>CAYHRP010000053.1:0-5653 GCA_964359145.1 uncultured Gammaproteobacteria bacterium
CAATGACCACATTTTGAAGGATTTTTCAACAGTCACAGATTAAAACACTCCTTCAAGGACATGTTCAGCTGGCGCAAGATCATTGTCGTTCGGCTCAAGCGTGACAATCACTTTGTTGTAATCTCGCCGGTCATCTTCTGATTCATACACCAAATACCACTTCAGATCGTCCACATGCTGAATGAACTCGCCCGTTGAAAAGAAATCAAATGGGCGCGATCGCACAAGCCATCCCTCATAAAAATAGCCTTCCGGCGGGTCCGGCAATGTTGCCACGACAAGGTGATGAAATGTTCCGTCCACATAGTCGCTCGTTGCCGCCCCCTCCGCATGTGAATCACCGATGGCGGACAGAGCCGCCTCAAATGCTTGAGAAGAAATCTCTATGTCCTCCGTTGACTGCGCTACATTCGCTTCTGTATCAATGTCGTCTGTATTCTCAAGAACGATAGAGCGACTGACTGGAACGGAAACGGTCTGTCCGGGAAGAAATTCGTCAAGCGACGTGCGTGATGCGCCACCACCAACGTCAAGCGAACCCACCTGCGTTTCTTGTACAACCCCATCATTAGTATCCTGTCTGTGAAGTAAACGACCACCCAAAAACAGCACAAGAGCCATAACAATAAAGGCTCCTATATACACACGCCATCGTTTGAACTTCCGCGGTTTTAGTACACCGCCGCGTGCCCATTCTGATGTTACCTTGCGTTTCATACCTATGGAAATACTTTCATAATTTTGCCTCACTTGCCACAACGGCAACCGCGTCGGCAACCGCGTCGGCAAGACCCGGCGTAAACGGATCAGGGACGATGCGCTCCGGTGTCGGATCCGCAACAAACGCCGCAATAGCTTCAGACGCCGCAATCTTCATCTCTTGCGTAATGCGCCGCGCTCGCACACGCATTGCTCCCTTAAAAATCCCTGGAAACGCAAGCACATTATTCACTTGATTTGGAAAATCACTGCGACCAGTCGCCACCACTTTGGCGCCAGATGCAAGCGCCACATCCGGCATAACCTCCGGAATCGGATTCGCCATGGAAAACACGATCGCTCTATCGGCCATATTTGCAATCATACCCCCATCCACAATCCCCGGCGCCGATACGCCAATAAACACATCGGCTCCCTGCATAGCTTCTTTGAGCCCGCCGCGCCGCGCCGCCACATTGTACGTTGCCACCTCATCCTTGTACGTATTCATCCCCTCGCGCCCCGACAAAAGAATGCCTCGGCTATCCACGACAACAATCTCCGGTACACCAAGCGCATGCAAAAGATGCGCCACCGCGATACCGGCCGCACCTGCCCCACTTATGGCAACACGCAAATCCGTCATGCGTTTTTCCACAACTTTTAGCGCGTTCATGAGCGCGGCAAGCAGAACCACCGATGTGCCATGCTGATCGTCGTGCATCACCGGAATGTCAAGCGCTTCTACTAATCGGCGCTCAATCTCAAAACAGCGTGGGGCAGAAATGTCCTCAAGATTGATACCGCCAAATACCGTCGAAATGCGCTTGACCGTCTCAACAATTTCGTCGACTTCAAGTGTCTTGAGCGCAAGCGGAAACGCGTCCAGATCGGCAAACGCCTTGAACAGCGCGCACTTCCCTTCCATCACCGGCAGTGATGCTTCCGGACCGATGTTCCCAAGCCCGAGCACCGCCGATCCATCTGTCACTACAGCAACCGTGTGACTTTTAACCGTCAAATCATATACACGCTCCGGATCCCTCGCTATTGCACGGCACGGCTCGGCAACGCCTGGCGTATAGGCCCACGAAAGTGCCTCACGTGAATCAATCGCAAACGGCACATGCGTATACAGTTTTCCGCGGTAGCGTGCGTGTTCTCGCATCGCCATGTCATCGTAGTTCATACTATGGTGTCCTATCAATCACTTTAGAGCTCCGAGATCTCTCTCAAGAGTGAGCGCGCAGTAGACGCGCGGCGCTCTCCGTCAGAGTTTAGCACAATCGTCGGCTCCTCATAGTGGTCACGAAATCGCGACGCTGAATTGAGGAGTGGCTGTTGTAAAGGCGTGCGCCCGACTTCGCGCAAAAGTCCCTGCGGCACTTCCTCCAAAAACATCGAAGGCACCATAAACTCGGTTCCGTGCCCGCTTCCCGTTGTGCTGTAGGTAAGATACAGCGCCTTTTTTGCGCGCGTGACGGCAACGTAGAAGAGACGGCGCTCTTCTTCCAATCCGCCATCTTCTGAAAGAGCACGATGATTTGGAAACTGTCCGTCGCACAACCCCATCACAAACACCGTATCCCATTCAAGACCTTTCGCCTGATGAATTGTCGACAAAATGATGCGTTCCTCTGGACGCGCTTCTTGCGCTCCGCCTGAAAACTCATCGCGCAGTGTCACCTCCTCCAAAAACAGCTGCCGATTTCCTTCATACGATACGGCAAATTGCTCCAGCTGATGCAAATCCTCTAACCGATCAGCCGCATTCGGATACTCGCTTTCCAAATACTCCAAGTACGATGTCTTCACGATGCGGTTGATTTGCTCCGAAAGCGTCGGCTCGGCAAGAGCCGCAACGAGTGTTTCCATCGCCGCATCAAATCCCGCCCTCGACCGCGAAGGCACGCACGCAGACAGCATTGCAAGATGCTCCTTCTGCAAGTGCGCATCCGCATAAACAATTTCATGGAGCGCGGCAACAATCTTTTGCGCAGAGACAAGACCGATGCCCCGCTGGAGTCCCAAGAGCCGCAACCACGCCGCCGTATCTTTCGGATTTTCAATAGCACGAACATAGGCGAGCACATCCTTCACATGCGCCCGTTCAAAAAATCGCATACCGCCTCGGTATTCGTACGCCACTCCCGCCTTCATCAACTCAAACTCCAGCGCCTGCGATTGATACGTTGCGCGAAACAAAACGGCGATATCCTTTGCCAAAACGCCGCCATTCAAAAAACAATCAATCTTCTGCAAAATCAACCACGCTTCTTCACGCGCGCTACAAGCGCGCATAACGCTTGGCACCTCACCAGACAAACAAACTGCACGAAGCGCTTTTTTATACTGCGCCTCATTCCGCGCGATAGATGCGTTAGCAAGTTCCAGAATCTCCGGCGTCGAGCGATAGTTCGTCACGAGTTTGAACGTTTGGCACGACGTAAACTGCCGTTCAAACCCAAGGATGTTCTGAATATCAGCGCCGCGAAACGAATAAATGCTCTGTGCATCGTCGCCCACCACCAAAACGTTGCGATGCTTGGACGCCAAACGATTAACAATAGCGGCCTGCAACAGATTCGTGTCCTGATACTCATCTACAAGAATATACTGAAACTGCTCGGCCAAACGCTCTTGCACGCGCGGCTCATCTGATAGAAGCGTATGGAAATGAATGAGCAAGTCATCAAAATCCATGGAGTTACTCTCCCGCTTTTTTGCCCCGTAGCGCTCGGCTACGTCAACAAGTTCGCTTGTTCGCTCAACAAATGAGACATACCGCTCCTCAACAATTCGCGGTAGCGCCACAAAAGCATTGCGTGACAGACTTATCATTGCCTGCACAACCCGTGGTGATGGAAAACGTCGACCCTCCGTGGAAATCTTCGCTTCTTTTATGCACGCCTTGATAAGGCTTGTGCTGTCATCGCTGTCCAAAATTGTAAAGTTTTGTTGAAAACCAAGTAGTAGCGCGTACGTTCGAAGAAGTCGGTTGGCAACAGAGTGAAACGTTCCAGACCACAGACCAACGGAGGTTGAACCCAAAATGTGTTCAAGACGCTCGACCATTTCGCGCGCCGCTTTGTTGGTAAAGGTCACGAGAAGAATGTTCGACGAATGCACCCCGCGCTCAAGCAAGTACGCCACACGATAGATAATCGTGCGCGTTTTGCCTGATCCCGCTCCCGCCAAAACCAGAGTCGGTCCCTCGGCGTTTTGTACGACTTGCCATTGCTCGTCGTTAAGTTCGTTTTTGAAATCAATCATGGGAATGCAGTATACCAAACCCACTTGACGAGCTGGAAATTATTGGCTATGTTCAGGTCGGGAAAACCGATGACACGCCCAAACGTACGCATAGTCAATATGGACGTTGCTGGAATGCGTTTGTTGATTGCTGTCCATTGTGTGAACGTCGGGAGCGCTCCGATTCGCGTCACCGCAAAACCTCTGTGGTTTCACATAATGCCGAATTCGGTAAATTGGATTACGGGAGGCCCTGTGCATGTGCGCCGCGGTACCGTGTTCATCTACAAGCGCGACATTGAGCAGTGGGTGATGTACCAAAACATCCACGAAGCCATCGCCGCACAAGAGCACATTCTCGTCGGCTACGGCCTGCGACATATGCTCCCCAGAAGCGAAATGGAACGGCTCGAGAACATGATTCTCAACACGGACGGCGCGCGAGAAATCATGGGGTCCTACCGCGACATGTCGGAGTATGACATCCACCGCGCCCTGCAGCGATTGGTTACGGCGGCGCATGAGTATTCCATGCCGCGCGTTCCAGGAAAAGTCCGCGCGCGCGATTTGCTCACCAGGGCCGCCGCGTTCATGACGGGACAAAGCGAGAGCATGCATGGCCGCAATCCGGGAGCCGCGCTCGCTACGACTCTGCCAGCGCGCGCCGCGCTCGTAGAGCGACAACGCAGTATCTGCGAGGACATCGGGCCGCGTATCTCGCATCGAGAAGCCACGCTTCTTGCTGAGCGCACCTTCTGCCTCGCCGTGTTTGGCCGCCTCGCCGATATCCTGTCGATCATGCGCGAAAGTCCCGTGTTCTCACTGTCAGCGCGCGCGGATGTCAAGGAAATAAACGTTGAAGCTTGGCACAGAGACATGCGGCGCCTGCGCCACGTCGCAGACGGCCTTGAGAGCCTCGTGCTCCCCGCACCCTACGCGCGTTTTGCCCTGCGGATCGGCAATGAACTTGCACGCGCGGCTATCGAGCTTGAAGCGCGCAACTTTCCCGCCGCGCGGGATTTGGTGGACGTCGTTCTGCGTTCGCTCGACTTTCTCACCATCGCCGAGCACATCGCTGACGCTAAGCTCTCGCTGTGCGAGCTTGAACGCAGTGCCTCTCTGCCGCTTCCAGATGGCATTGCCGCCGCCGTTCGCGCGTGCCTTGTCGTCTACTGCCTGTGCACACACCTGAACGACAGTGGGTTCTCGAATAGAACATCGTCTGACATCCGCTTGGCCGCCGAAGATGCTCTTGGTTTTGCAAAGAATTACGACCTGCAGGCATCACGCGATGCACTCACGCGCGCCGCGCGCATGTGCGGCTAGCCTTCCGCCGACCTTTCACAGGGTCGGCGTTCTTATTAACAACGCGCGTTCTCTGTGATTCTATGCCCATTAGAAACATGGAAGCGGATCAAACGATTCACTGCTCATTCTGTGGAAAGTCGCCAAGCGACGTTTTAACGATTATTGCGGGCCCGGACAATCACTGCATCTGCAATGAATGCGTGATGCTTTGCGAGGACATCATTGTAGAAAGAGGAGGAGAGATCGACTGGCTCCATGCATTGCGCCTACCGGACCTGCCAACGACGGCGGTTCGAGTCATGAGCCTGACGGCCGCCGCGGGACACCACATGACGTGCCGATACTGTAAAGAGACATGCGAGGTATACGAGCTCGTATACCCTTCACCCACCAA
>CAYHRP010000054.1:0-5638 GCA_964359145.1 uncultured Gammaproteobacteria bacterium
TCTTGAAGCCAAAGATGGAGTTTTGCAGGCATGAAGGTATTTTGAAAAGGGTCTCTGCTAGAATCGATACGGGCACACGTCTTTAAAGTCGCAAAACTGGCAGTGAAACCCCGGCGTTGGATCAAATAGGCGTGCGCGAATGGTCTGAATCTGCGAACCGATTGTATCACGCAGAGCCTCAAGTTGCTTTTCCTTCGCTAAAAACGAGACGCGCGTATTGTCCTTAAGATAGTGAAATGTCAACCGTGCCGGTTCGAGTCCAAAAATGTCTCGCGCGGCGAGCTGATAGAGCATGAGTTGCATCTTGTCCTGCGCATTTAAATCTTTCTTCGTCTTTGGCGTTCCGGTTTTGTAGTCAATGATTTCTACGCCTCCTTCCACCTCATCAATGCGGTCCACACGTCCTTTCAACGCAACATCGCCGATGTTAAGCGTAAAGCCGTGTTCAACAAACAGCGGACGCGGACGTTCGTGTATCAACGTATCGTAATACGATCGAAGTTGATCTAATCCGGCGGCCCGATATGCATTTCGTTGCTCGGAACTTTCGTACCATTCATCCACCCACTTCTGTGCATAAAACGACTGGAGCTCGTCCCAAGAAACGAGAATCATTCCGTTGTTTTGACGTTCCATCCATCGCTCAAAAAACGTTTGCAGTGTCCCGTGCATTGTTTTGCCAAAACTCAACGAGCCGCTTCCCTGAACGGGGATTTTCAGAACGTGCGCACACTTGTATTGCAAAGGACAGTGGCCATAAGCAACAAGCTGCGTAAAGGAGAATGTCTTTGGGATGGGGAGAGACGGCCCTAGAGTGATGAGACGATCCTTGGAGCCGTCACTTGTCAGTTCGTGCATCGCGTTTTGTGTCGTCAGCTCACGCTCACCGAGAGCCAACTCATCGATAAACCTTGAAACTTTTTTTGCGCGAGCGCCTCCGTATTCTTCGGCCGAGGTAATATAGACACGCTCCTTAGCGCGCGTAAGACCCACATAGAGCAGACGGCGCTCCTCTTCAAGATGCAGATCGCCCGTTTCTGCGTCACGCAAGAGCGCCCGAGGCAATGGAATGGCTTCCCCGCGTGCGCCGGACGGAAAGCGTCTCTCCACAAGATTCACTAAAAACACGTGCTTGAATTCCAAACCTTTGCTCGCATGCACGGTCATCACCTTTACTTCATCGGGGCCGGCCTGATCATCTTGTGACAAGTCACCTTCTTCGCCCGAACGCAATTCTTGATCAAGCGCACCGACAAACGCATGGAGCGAGACGTCATTTTGTAGAGAAACATATCGCCGCACGCGTTCGTAAAACTGTTGCAATCCGGCCGAAGCATTCAGTTGTCCGGCATCCTCCTGCTGAAGTACCCACCCGTACAGTCCCGAAGTCTTAAGGGCTCGTGCCAGCACTTCAAGCGCGTTGCGCCGCTGCGCGTAGCGTTGCATATCCGCCAAAAACTCTGCGAACGCTTTTGCGGTCGTGCGGCCTTGCGGGGAGAGATGTTCTTCCTGTGCTCCCAACGCTTCATACAGCGAACTTCCGTTCTTACGCGCCTCGTAACTTACAAACGACAGATCCCCTACCGGAAGTCCGAGATCGGGATGCGAGAACCAGCGATAGAGACTTACGGAATCATACGGAAGGTCAATGGCGCGCAACAAAACAATCGCGTCAATAACAATGGGCTTGCGATACAATCCCTTCATAGCGACAAACGTATGCGGGATACTTGCCCCCTGCAGTGCGAGCAAAAATGGCTCGGCATGCCCATTGGCGCGTACAAGAATTGCCACATCGCTCCACAGAACGCTTCGATCGCTTTCATGAATCGCCGCTATCTCGCACGCCACCGCACGCGCTTCGTCTTCAACGCGTCGGCTATGAAGATGACGCACGGTGCCATCTTTGGCTGTTTGACCATGTAATTTTTTGCAGAGCGCTCCGCCACTTGACGCTTCAAGACGGCGCGGATTATTCGCTTGAATAAACGCATGCGCCACGTCCAAAATCCGTTGACCGGAACGGTAGTTTTTCGTAAGGATGACACGCTTCGCCTGTGGAAAGTCGCGCTCAAACAGTAGAATGTTTTCTACCGATGCGCCGCGAAATCGATAGATCGCCTGATCGTCGTCGCCAACGACGGTAACGTTTTGGTCTCGTCCCACAAGAAGTTTGATGAGTTCATACTGTGCCGTGTTCGTATCTTGAAATTCGTCGACCATCACAAAGCGAAACTGGTCCTGGTACCGCCGCAAGATATGCGGCCGTGCTTGAAACAGCTTCACGGTGTACAAAATAAGCCCTCCAAAATCAAGGACGTTCTCGTGATGGAGCAGGGTTTCGTAGGTGTGATAAGCGCCCGCAAGCTCTTCCGATTGGCGCCGTTCATCTTCAGACGCGGGCGCTTCGCTCTCGATCCCGCGCCTATACGTTTCCGGATCATACCCCTCATCCTTTGCGCGGCTGAAGTGGGAAATCAGCGCGCGGATAAACTTCGTTGGGTTTCCAAGCGGCTGATAGTACTCAAGCTGGAACGCGTCGATGTGTTCACGCATCAAAAGCCACGCGTCCACGTCGGTCGCAACACGAAAGTCCGGAGAAATGCCAATTTCCGCGCCGGACGCGCGCAAGATGCGTTCACAAAAAGCGTGAAACGTGTTGATCCATACATCGACGTGCCCGTACGGCAACAAACGATCAACGCGCTCTTCCATTTCTGTCGCCGCCTTTTCCGTAAATGTCACAGCGAGTATTTGATCCGTCGCCGCCAAACCCTCCTGTACGAGCCATGCAAATCGGCGTGTCATGACCGTCGTTTTTCCCGTTCCGGCGCCCGCCACGATAATAAGAGGCCCCGATGTATGCCTCACCGCCTCCTCTTGTTCTTTGTTGAGCCCCTCAAGAAGATTCTCCATGGGAGATATAGATGTCACCCTATAAAACAAGACTTAGCATTCTTGAACATGAGCAAAATCTGCAGCTCTGGAACGTTAAAAAACCGCAGATGTACCAGTAGGTACATTGAGGATTTTTTGATGTGAAGAGCAAAGAGTTTGCCATGTTCATGGATGATGGAGTCTCGTTTTATAGTGTGATATCTATAGTATAGCAAACATGTATGCGATGGCGGCGAGCGGTAAAACAAACGGCCCGCCTCGAGATAATCAGAGACGAGCCGCAATGAAGTTAGTCGACGCCTTGGAGAACGAACTCTACCATCGTGGGCTTGAGACGGAACGCTCGCTTGGGCACTCCGTCCTCGTTCAAGCACGGCAGACCTGCTTCTTGCAGAGCGGCGTTGGCCGCGGCGTGCTCGGCGCGCATCACACGCAGGTCGTCCTCGAGCCAACCTGCGTCTGTCGTTTTGCCGTTGCCATGGCGTATCCTACGCGCGAGGCAATCCTCATGCGGATCGGCCGCGACGCGCGCATTCGATGTGCCACGCGCCGTCATGAGCCGTCGCACTTCACCTATCACGACGTCCCGCGTCGCATCACGCGCGAGCAGGCCTTCGATGCCGGGCAACCGCATCCACGCGGTATGCGCCGACTCAATGGGCTCAAGCGCCGGAGTTACGCGGTAATCCACGCACGTGAGGCGCAGGGCACTGAACCGAGGCATTAGCTGACGCACAATGACATAGCTCAATTGCCGGACCAACAATCCTTCAGACTTCAACCAGTAGCGCACGGTCTCGAAGTCTGCTACATAGTCGCCATACGCGCTTGGCACCACAAACAACAACTTATGTGGACGATGTCCCTTTATGCAAAAGCGAAGCGCATCTTGCATGAGAGAGCCGATGGTCGGCTCTCTTGGCTCTTCACGAATCGCTTGCGCAATGTCAGCGAGCGGCAAAACTCCGCTCACCACGTCCCCGACAGTCACTCCCTGATCTCTACAAACAGCCTTCAACATGCCGCTTGGCATGGCCGGTGCTACGACAACAGAGGAAATTCTCACGGTCGCGGGAGAATACGCCTCTCCGCATTTTCCGTCAAGCCTTTTTTTCGCAAGGCTCTATCCAAACGTTTGGCCAAATGGCAATGACGCTCAACTTCACCCCAAAAAGCGCGAGAATGGTTCATGTGCTTCGTATGCGACAACTCGTGCACAATAACGTAGTCAATCAGTTCGGGAGCGAGAGTCATAAGGGAAAGATTGAGACTCACATCACCTCGGTGATTGCAACTGCCCCACCGCGAGCGTTGTTTGCGAAACGACAGCCGTCGAATAGAGAGGCCCGTTTGGTTGGAAAGCGCACGTACGCGCTCTGTCAGATACCGTTTTGCTTCGCGCTCTTGCCAACGCAAAACAAGCTGTGCTACGTCCGCACGAAGCGCATCGGCGATGGAAACTTCAATCTGTCTGCCGCGCAATGTCACTTTCAGCGCTTGTGATGCCTCGACGCACACGACACTTCGAACGCAACCGAGATGTTCAATGTGCATACCGTGAAATGGACTCATGAGCTCGTCGAAGTCGTCAACGATGGCCGCCGTTCAGGTGGCACGGCGCAAATACGCGTACCCATGTGGTAGCAAGATCGGCATCGTGCCTCGTACGCATCCGTGGAACCAACGTGCACCACATCGTCGCTCCCATCACAACGGTAGGAATAGTTTGCCATTTCGCCACAGGTGATGCACACCGCGCGAATTTTTGTCACGTCGTCGGCAATAGCAAGAAGTGACGGCATTGGACCGAATGGCACACGCCGAAAATCCATATCAAGGCCGGCGAGCAAAACCTTGAGTCCACGATCCGCGAGTGCTTGAACGACGTCCACGAGACCCTCGTCAAAAAAGTTTGCCTCATCAACGCCGACGACGCGCGTTTCCTCGCGCATATGCGTCAAAATATCATTGCTCGACTGCACCGGAATGCACGGAAGAGCCGTCTGATCGTGAGTGACGACGTGTTCAACCGCATAGCGATCGTCGAGCGCATGTTTGAAAAGCTGAACAAATTTCCCCGCGTACACTTCGCGCCGTACGCGTCTTAATAATTCCTCCGTCTTTCCGGAAAACATTCCTCCTGCGATGACTTCAATCGATCCTTTCATAGGAGGCTCTTGAGAACTTCCATATCCGCCTTGAGCACCGGAAGACTGCTCCGGCTATAGATGGCGACCGCCGGATGATACATAGGCACAAGCTTGAGTGGACCAAAAGCAAGCGCGGCATCAAACACGCGTCCGCGCATAGTGGAAATGGACGTTATCTGGTCTTGAAGCCCAAGCCGCTCCATCATATACTGCATAGAAAATCGTCCGAGTGTCGCGATAATTTTAGGTTGGATAGCCTCAATCTGCCTGTCAAGAAATGGCGCATAGAGCGCGATTTCTTCCGGTTTTGGATCGCGGTTTCCGGGTGGACGATCTTTCACGATGTTGGTGATATAGACCTCCTCGCGCGGAAGACCAATATGCGCGAGCAAAACATCGAGCACGCGCCCTGACGCTCCGCAAAACGGCCGTCCTGTTTGTGCTTCGTTTTTTCCCGGCGCCTCACCAATGAACATCACGCGGGCCCGATGACTTCCTTCACCAATGACCGGATAGACCATATTTGCTATACGCTCATCGTATAGCGGCGATTGCGAGAGCGCCATCACTTCGTCTTTGATTTGGCGCAA
>CAYHRP010000055.1:0-5544 GCA_964359145.1 uncultured Gammaproteobacteria bacterium
ACATCTATCATTTGCAGTTTAGCATAAAAAGAATCGCCCGCGAGCCGAAGCCGCGAGCGATGGACGAGAGTGCTTGGTGAGCGCACAGGAAAAGGTGCACACGGCTCCTTCATCACCTCCCTGATGAAGGCCTCGTCGGTCTTTACGGCCACTCGGTGCCGCTTAGACCCACTAGGATGCACTGGACGATACCACGATTTTGCAGCGTGTCATGCTGCTCAAACGCGGATCGCCCTCAGGCGAGCTCCGGAGCTCAAGGCGCCTCTCGCCTGTACGCCCACCAAAAAGCACTCTATACAAAGGCTGTGTTGCTGTCAAGTGAAGATATTAAACAGTCGTGGTGAGTGCCGCCTTGATTTGATCTTCAATACGAACAATATCTTCGGGAATGCCGGCGGCAAGCTGTCGTGCTTCGGCGCGCTGATAGCCCATGCCAACCAAAGCGTCGATGAGCTCGCCGCGCGTAGCCTCGGCGCGCCGCTCATCGTTATCCGCCGTCAAATCAATTGAGCCGCGCAATTCGAGCACAATTTTCTGCGCCTTCTTTTTCCCAATCCCGGGAACCGCCGTCAAAAAGTCCGCGTCTCCATCCATCACGTGCCGTCGCAGTGTCTCAACTTCAAACAATCCCAAAATTTTGACCGCCGCCTTGGGACCGATGCCGCTCACGCCAATAAGTTTCCAAAAAAGTTCCAAATGCTCGCGCGAACGCACGCCAAACAGTTCGTGACGATCGTCGCGCACCGCTTCATGCGTCCACACGACGACCTCTTGTCCCACGGAAAACTCCGCCGCATGTACGGCGGCCACATCCACGCGATAGCCGATGCCTCCAATACCAAGGAGTACCCAATCCGAATCGCGTTCGAGCACTGTTCCTTGGAGACGCATGATCATGGAAGCAGTATAGCAAATTCTATAGACATCGCCCTACGAAACAGGGCTCAAAAAAACATCGAGCGCCCCGAAGCCAGGAGCGCTCGAACAATCAAGTTTACGGCTTCACAAGCGGTCGGTGCCAGCATGTCGGACAAATGAGCGTTCCGGCAGTCCACACGTACGCAGCTCTCCCGCACAAAAGACATCGGTCGCCTTCCGTAGGCTCGGTCGCTTTGTCAGCAAAGAGTCCGCCAACACCCAGCGAGCGACGCCATGGGTGAATCTGCGGCCCTTCATGAATCCATGTGGGATTAATTTCTTCCCCATACTGTACGACGAGACCGCGTTCCGTGCGATCCGGCACCGGTCCGTGACCCGAAACATCACAATAATCGTAGCCTCTGCGATACCGCGTCACTCCACCACAGAGCGGACAAAGCGTCTGTTCATCTTCATCTACAAAAAGCGGAAGTATCGCCACGCAAGCGGTTCTCGCCGCGGCATTGATGCCGGGCGAACCGTCACCACCATCTTCTACGTAGTGGCCTTGGTCGTCCAGCGTGAACGTTCTGTATTCCGCCCAGCCATCAACGATCACATGAGTTGCCCCTCTCCCTTGATGTTGATAAATTACCTGCACGCGCATCGTCTTGTGCACCCACCCGGGATTCCATCCCGCCAAACGCACAAACGTCGGCTCAAAGTGCATGCGCGCACCAACGGCCACCAACCTAAGTGAACGCTCGTTCACCTCAATCCATCCCAATACTTTACGTGGTCTGTTTGAGCCCAAGTCGAAATCCTCCGTAGGCACTTTCTTCTTTTTTCTGCGCGCTGTCAAGCGAGCGTACGAGTGAAACCGCTCGCACACGCTCAAAAATATCCGCTTCATGCGCCGTGAGCGCCGCGCTAACGTCTGCGTCTTCCGTTTCCACAAATAGGACGATCGTATCCTCGAGCAACAGTCCCGCGCTCTTGCGCAGAGCGTTTGCGCGACGCGCAATCTCGCGCACAATGCCAAGATGCCGCAACTCGGGTGTGATGGTTGTGTCGAGCGCCGCCGCCAGCTCCCCCTTCTTCCACGTCACCGCTTGCACATTCACTTCCTCTTTCAAAATGTCAAGATACGCATCGTCGAGCGGCTCATGCGATTGCACGGCCGCCGCCGCTAACACTTGGCGTACGGGAATTTTCGCCTGTTCGCGCGCTTCGAGCGTTTTTGTGACGAGCTCGCGCACGCGCGCCATCTGCGCAAGCACGGCCGCGTCAACCGCCTGCGCCTCCGGCCAATCCTCAAGATGCACCGACTCCATTTCTCCGCCCACATCGCGATACAGCCGCTCGGCCACAAACGGCGTAAAAGGCGCCATGAGTTTGGAAAGCGTCAAGAGCACGTGGCGCAACGTTGCCAATGCCGCCGCCTTGTCCGCAGTATTGCCTCCCTTGAACCGATCGCGCGAACGGCGCACATACCATTGCGACACGTCCGTGATGAACTCCCCCATCGCGCGCGCGGATTCGAGCACGTGATATGCGTCGAGCCTCTCGGTCACCTCACCCACAAGCCCATTCAATCGCGCCACCACCCAACGATCCAGCACATGCCCTTCTCGATTCTTTTTTCTCGATGCTCTTTTATCCCCGGAATACATCTCATAAAACGCTTTCACATTCCATAAAATCATAAAAACTTTCTTGACGATTTCGTCCGCCTGTTTTTCGTCAAAATTCTTTGAGTCGCCCGGTTGATTCACCGTGTACATCCACCACCGCAGAGCATCGGCGCCGTAACGCTCAATCATCTCCCACGGATCCACCACGTTGCCAACCGACTTGGACATTTTCTTCCCCTCGGCATCAAGAATGTGCCCAAGCGAGATAACATTCTTGTACGCTTTCCCACGCCCCATGAGCGCTCCAACCGCGTGAAGCGTGTAAAACCAACCGCGTGTTTGATCGATGGCTTCGGAAATGTAATCGGCAGGATACCCTGCGCCTTCCACCCATTCCTTGTTCTCAAATGGATAGTGGTCTTGCGCAAACGGCATCGCGCCCGAATCAAACCACACGTCCATCACTTCCGGCACGCGGCGATACTCCTTGCCGTCTTTCACAAGAACAACCTCGTCCACAAACGGCCGATGTGGATCAAAATCGTCGCCGATTTTCGACGCGTTCTTGGCCTGCGCGCGCAATTCCTCAAATGAGCCAATGCAGATGCGCTCCCCGTCCGCACTCTCCCAAATCGGCAGAGGCGTCGCCCAATACCGTTCGCGCGAAATCGCCCAATCCTTCACGCCATCGAGCCACTCGCCAAACCGACCATCGCGAATGTGCGACGGTTCCCAATGAATATCCTGATTCTCCGCGATCATCGTCTCGCGCAAATCCGACATGCGGATGTACCACGAGTCGCGCGCGTAGTAGATGAGCGGCGTCTTGCATCGCCAACAGTACGGATAACTGTGCTCGTATTTCGACTTGTCAAATAGAAACCCACGATGCGCCAAGTCTTTTATGATATCCACATCAAGTCCTTTTTCTTTGACAAACCGCCCAGCCAAAAAACCAGTGCCTTCCACAAACGTCCCGTCGAGATTGACGAGATGATGCTTCGGAAGGCCAACGGCCGTCCCAAGCACAAAGTCGTCCTGCCCATACATCACCGCCGTATGCACGATGCCTGTGCCTTCCTCCGTCGTAACAAAATCCGCCGCATACACGCGGTAGGCGTTCTTCTCGAGCTTCTCTTTCTCCTCGCTTGTCACGAGATTGCGCATGAAAGGATAGAGGGGTTCATACTCGATACCAACGAGATCAGAGCCTTTCTTTTCAGATATAATCGCGTACCCTTCCGTTCCAAACGTTTTCTCGACAAGATTTTTTGTCAGGACAAAACGAACCAACGAACCTATTCTTTCATCTTGCTTCTCAACAACCGCATAGACGACATCCTGTCCCACGGCGAGCCCCACATTCCCCGGAAGCGTCCACGGTGTCGTCGTCCACGCCAAAAGAAACGTATTTTCCGGTAAACCGCGCTTCGTGGGATTCATCACTTTGAACTCCGCCGTTACAGAAAGCTCTTTCACATCTTGATACCCCTGCGCCAGCTCGTGCGACGAAAGCGCCGTCTCGCAACGCGGACACCACGGCAAAACTTTGTAATCTTTATACAAGCGCCCGTCGTCCCAGATTTTTTTGACGACCGCCCAAAGCGACTCAATATATTTGGCGTCGTAGGTAATATATGGATGTTCCAAATCCACCCAATAGCCGATGCGTCGCGTGAATTTTTGCCAATCCTCAAGATACTTCCACACGCTCTTTCGACACTGCGCGTTGAATTTTTCGATGCCGTACGCTTCCACATCCTTCTTGGACTTGAGCCCGAGCGCCTTTTCCACTTCAATCTCCACCGGAAGCCCGTGCGTGTCCCAGCCGCCCTTGCGACGCACATGAAAACCGCGCATCGTCTTATAGCGCGGAATAACATCCTTGAACGCGCGCGCTTCAAGATGATGAATACCCGGGCGCCCGTTTGCCGTCGGCGGCCCCTCAAAAAAAACAAACTCACCGTTTGGTGAATCCTTCGCAAGGGTTTTCTCAAAAATACGGTCGCTCTCCCACTGCTCGAGCACTTCCTCCTCCATCTGCGAGAATGGGCGTTTTTGTTCATTCATATCTGCGTTATCCTAGCATAATGGTATAATCTCGTCATTATGAAACCGACGATTGTCTTGGGCGGCGACCATGCGGGATTCGACTTGAAAGAGCAAATCGAGGCCGCGTTATTGGAGGACGGCTACACCGTCCACGATCTTGGAAACACGGAATTTGACGCGGGCGATGATTATCCCAAGTTCGCAAAAGCGGTCGCCAACGCAGTGGCCGGTGATCAGTCATCTCGTGGTATTTTATTTTGCGGAAATGCGGAGGGCGTATGTATCGTTGCCAACAAAGTGGACGACGTGCGCGCCGGAATTGGGTTTTCAACGGAAGCCGTTCGCACCGCCCGCAACGACGACGACATCAACGTGCTCTGTTTGCCGGGACGCATGATGGCGTTTGATACGGCGCGCGAGATTGTGCGCGTGTTCTTGGAGACGCCTTTTGAGGGGGCACAGCGACAGCAACGACGGCTCGGACAAATCGCAGACATCGAGGAGAACAACTGATATGGCAACCGTCATCCCCGCTATTTTGGTTGAGACGCTCGACACTTTTCGCGAACGCTTGGAGACGCTTCCCAGTGTGGAACTGTTCAGCATTGACATCATGGACGGAACATTTGTGAAGCCCACGACATTTTTTGATGCCTCGGCCGTTGCCATGCTCAAGTCCAACGCCCAGTTTGAGCTCGACCTTATGGTGAGCAATCCACTGCCAATCATCGAGAAATGGAACGCGCTCCCAAACACCGTTCGAGCGATCGTGCACGCCGAGATTGACGCAGATGTACGCGATGTCTTGCGCACTATTCGCAGTCTTGGTCTTGAGGCCGGACTAGCGCTTCTCCCAAATACAACCGTGAAAGACGTTGAACATCTCTTGAACGAAACGGACATGGTGCTCGTACGCGGCAACGAGCCGGGATATTCCGGACGACCGTTTTTGCCCGCGATGACAGAAAAAATTCGCGCTCTGCACGCTTTCGATCCGTCT
>CAYHRP010000056.1:0-5474 GCA_964359145.1 uncultured Gammaproteobacteria bacterium
GGGTACATCTGCGGTTTTTTGACGCTCCAGAGCGGCAGATTTTGCTCATGTTCAAAAAGGCTCGAGTCCCGTTTTATAGGGTGACATCTATAGCGTCCCTCATGCGCATTTCTTCGCGACTGTTTTCCTCATTCGATTGGCTGCTCGCTCTCTCGGTGTTTGTGTTGGTCGTGCTCGGACTTTCGGCGCAGTATGGCATGACGCTGGCGCAAGAGAGCGCCTCTCTTTCGATTCTGACGAAGCAACTGATTGCCTTGTTCGTGGGATTGTTGTGTGCGTGCGCGCTTGTTGTGTGGAACTATCGCCAACTACAAAGCTACGCGCGTAGTCTCTATGTGATCGGAGGAGTCCTGCTCTTGAGTGTACTTTTTTTTGGTGTCACACGACGCGGAACAACCGGGTGGTTTGATGTGGGAGTCTTCGATGTTCAGCCTGTTGAATTTGTGAAACTGATTCTCATTCTATCGCTTGCAAGCGTGTTGTCGCGCCGCACGCAGAGGCGTGTTGGATGGAGAGAAGTGGTTATGACTGGCGTACCGGTCGCTCTCTACGCGATCTTAGTGATGTTCCAACCGGACTTTGGATCCGCGGCTTTGATGATGGGCGTCTGGGCGCTCATGTTGCTCATGGCCGGCATGGATCGCAAAGTGATGCTGTGGTCGCTCATGGGTGGCGTCACGCTTATGGTGGGAAGCTGGCTCTTTCTGTTTCAAGATTTTCAAAAAGAGCGTGTGATGACCCTCTTGCAACCCGAGCGCGATCCCTTGGGTATCGGATACAACGTAACGCAAGCGCGTATCGCTATTGGCTCCGGGCGTCTGTGGGGGAAGGGGCTTGGATTTGGTTCGCAAAGCCAACTGCAATATCTTCCGGAAGCGCAGACGGATTTCATTTTTGCGGCCATTGCTGAGGAATTTGGTTTTGTTGGCGTTTTGCTTGTTCTTGGCGCATTCCTTCTTTTGTTTTGGCGGTTGTGGATGCTCCTTCGACGTGTTCGTGATGATTTTTCAACGTTTCTTATTGTGGGGTTTACGGCTATGCTTGGGATTCAGATGGTAGTTAACATCGGTATGAATCTTGGTTTGGTTCCCGTGACCGGACTGCCTCTGCCGTTCGTGAGCTATGGCGGGAGTTCGCTTGTTTCAAGCTTGATTGCGTTTGGGATTCTTGAGAGCATTTCGGTCAGAACACAGCAGGGCGTGTCTGTTGATAACCCTCTTGACGGACACGCGGTAGGGGCGTAAACGTGTTATACTTTTAGTAGAAGAGCCTGTATGAAACGACCCGAATCTTCACAACGTTCCATCGAAGGTCTGCGACTCGTGAGCATCTGTCCTTTGTGTTCTTCAAAGAACGCGCCGACACAGTCGCGTGTGATTGACACGCATGAGGATACGTCTTTGGTGCATCTGTCGTGTGGCAAGTGTCGTCAGAAGATTTTGATTCAATTTCGCATGAGTGCGATAGGGGTTCATTGCATCGGCATTATCACAGACCTTTCGTGGGAGGACGCGTGTCGTCTCATGAAAGATCGTCATGTCGACATTGATGATGTACTCGATGTGCACGAAGCGCTCAATGACGAAGGGTTTCTTGTTGGTATTCGAGAGCAAGCGGTATCTACGGGCGTCACGCAATAGCGTTTCATATTGACAGAATTTTGTTCCTTTGGCATACTCGGCCCACTATTCATGTAGGTGATGGAGGTCGATATTGTTTTATGGAGCGTATGAAATTTGGTGTAAAAACACGGACAGCAAACGACGGGGTTGAAGCCCTTCGATTGGAGGGGAAGATCCCCGGCATTATCTATGGCGGTGGGCGAGCGGAGTCAACGTCCGTTGCAATTGATCGCGGCGCTTTTTTGAAGTTTAGAAAAACCATTTCTGAAAGTACGGTGTTTGATGTTGACGTTGACGGCGACGTGGTTCCGGTGCTGATGGGACAAATTCAGTTTGATCCCATTTCTGATGAGCCGATTCATGTTGACTTGCGCCAGTTGGATATGACCAAACCGGTGAAGGCGTCCATCAAATTCAATTATGTCGGTGAATCACCTGCCGTGAAAGCCGGCGGGATGCTCGTCATTAACCGAGAGTCGGTGCGCGTGAAAGCGATTCCAAGCGCGCTTGTCGATTCCATTGACATCGATGTGAGCTCGCTCTCCGCGTTCGATCAGTCTTTTCACATGGAAGACATTGTTTTTCCAGAAGGGATTGAAGTGTTGGAAGACCTTCGAACGGCGCTGATAGTGGTTCAGCCGCCGCGTACGGTGGAGACGTTCACCGAGGGCCCGCGCGAGGCGGAGGCGGTGGCACAGGTGGCGGATGCCGGGAAAGAGAAAAAGGATGCGAGCGATGCCGAAGGCAAAGAAGTAAAGGATGCGTCCTAACACGCAACATACATGGAGGGATCGGATCATCCGTTGCGATGGTCCGACTTTGTATGTGGTAACCGGCGCGGTTGTATTATTGGTGTTGGTGCTGTTATGGGCTCGTGTTGTGTCGCCGACTTCTCAAGATGAGGTGGTTTTGGAAGAAGCGCCAACGGCGTACACGGGGCCGCGGCATCCGTTGACGGGCGCTCCCATAGACGAGGAAATTCGTCCCGCGGTGTATGCTGTCGTGATTGAAAACGCGACAGATGCACGCCCGCAAGACGGTATTAATAGAGCGTTTTTGGTTATGGAAGCTCCGGTAGAGGGGGATATCACGCGGTGGCTCGCCTTTTTCTCGGCCGATGAAGCCGTTGAGGAAATTGGGCCGGTGCGCAGCGCGCGGCCATACTTTGTTGAGTGGGCGATGGATTTTGACGCGCTGTTTGCGCACGTTGGCGGCAGTCCGGAGGCCCTTACCCTGTTGCGTTCAAGAGGGGCGAGCGACATGGACGAGTTTTTCAATACATCAACATTTTGGCGCTCTCGCCGCCGTGCGGCACCGCATAATGTGTATACGGAGTCGGCGCGACTTGAGGCGGCTTTTGAGCGCATCGCTCCGCGCGACGTGTCTTATGAACCATTTCTCTTTGAAGAGATACAGCCGACCGTGAACGAAGCGCAAGAGATTCGCATATCGTACGGCAACCGATTCTATGATGTTTCATGGCGTTTCGACGCGGAAACAAACCGTTACACGCGCTATCATGGCGATACAAAACATACGATGCGAGATGGGAGCGCTTTAGAGGCGTCGAATGTGATTGTGATGTTCACCGATGTCCGTATCATTGATGACGAAGGGCGAAAGCGTATTCGCACGGAAGGGATGGGGGACGCGATTTTTCTGCGCGCCGGATTGCAAGAGGCATTGACTTGGCGCCGAGAAGCGTCGGATACGCGAACACATTTTGTATTCAAGGATGGAAAGGAAGCGGCGCTCGTTCCCGGAGTAACTTGGATTCATGTTGTGCCAATTGGTGCCGAGATTGATTTTGAAAACAAACCAGCCGCTCCCTAGTCAATCCGTATTATGCGCGCGCAATTACTCAAATCGTTGATGAGGCGAATGGTGGCTGTTGGAAAAAATGATTGTGCAAGAGCCATGGCGGCGTCGGATTGTCGCGGGTCGATTTCTATGAGCAGTGTATGCCGTATGTCGTACTTCGCGAGTTGTGCAAAAAGTTTGCGATACAAGGAGAGGCCGTCGTCGTTGTCGGCCAAGAGAGCAAGACACGGTTCGTACTCTTTCACTTCGCGCGGAGAATCGGCAAGAAGCGCCGGCGTGAGATAGGGAAGGTTTGCCGCAACGAGCACGGATGACGCTTGGCGTACGGCATCGGCGATCAACGGATGGTCAAGAAGATTCGCCCGAAGAAAACGCACGCGAGCGCCAAGATGGCGCGCATTTTGTTTTGCCACGCGAATGGCGCGGCGCGAGATGTCAGTTGCGATGACGGGCGCGGATTGTTCGAGCGCAAGCGTGATGCCGATGGCGCCCGAACCGGTGCCAACGTCAATGACAAGATCCGGTGTTGGAAGTTTGAGAGCTTCTTCAACGAGTATCTCCGTTTCGGGACGCGGAATGAGAACGTGTCTATTCACAAAAAACGCGCGGCCAAAAAACGCGCGGAATTTTAGAAGATATGCCATAGGAACGCCTCGTGCGCGGCATCGCGCCATGCGCCAAACGCGGCGGCGTTCGGCTCTGGAAACAGGCGTCTCGAGGTGCGCCAAAAACGACGCGTGGTCGCAGGCGCACACGTTCATCAAAATTTGCCGCGCATCATCGTTCGCATGCTGTCCCGGGAGTTGTTTGGCAATCTTCTGCCAAAGTTCGTGTCGTGAAAGAGGCATAAGAGACCTCTGTAAAAGTCTTGTGCGAAGTCCAAAATGAGAGAGATTTGACTCACGGTCTTGTACGGTTTTGAGACGATATAGTCGTCCACAACAACCTGTCAATGGCTTTCGCGTGCGCTTTGTGCCGCTTGTTTGAGTGCGTCGATGATGGGCTGAATGGCGCCGTCCAATATGACCGGAATGTTATTCCAGCTCTGCTTGATTCTATGATCCGTGATGCGATCCTGCGGGAAGTTGTATGTGCGGATTTTTTCTGATCGGTCACCCGTGCCAATCTGCGCGCGCCGCGCTTCGTCACGTTCTCTGTGTTGCTCTTCACGTTGTCGCTGATACAAACGCGCGCGCATCACTTCAAGCGCTTTGATCTTATTTTGGGATTGTGAGCGCTCATCTTGACAGGTAACGATGAGGCCGGTTGGTTTGTGAATGATGCGAATGGCGCTGTATGTTGTGTTGACACTCTGTCCGCCTGCGCCCTGTGAGGTCGTTGCTTGAATGTCAAGCTCGTTCATGTTGAGCTCAAATTCGGTTTCCTCCACTTTCGGAAGAACGGCGACGCTGGCAGTGGACGTGTGGATGCGTCCCGCTTTCTCCGTCTCCGGGACGCGCTGGACGCGATGGACGCCGGATTCCCATTTCAGTTCGCCAAAAATTCCTTCGCCATCTATTTGTATAATAGCCTCCTTAATGCCGCCAAGTTCGGTAAAACTGTTCGAGATGATGTGCACTGTCCATTTGCGCGCTTCGGCAAAGCGCGTGTACATGCGCAGGAGCTCGCCGGCAAACAGCGCCGCTTCATCACCGCCGGTGCCGGCGCGCACTTCCACGATGGCGGGATGATTATCTTCAGGATCTGGCGGAATGAGGAGATGTGAAAGCTGCGCTTCTAGCGATGAGAGACGCTCCTCAATACTCGCGAGCTCATCTTTTGCCATAAGTTGCACGTCCGGTGATGGATCATCGGCGAGAATCAGCGCTTCATGCTGTTGTGCCTTAAGGGTATCGATAGCGTCCGCAAGCGTGACAATCTCTTGAACGCGTTTGTATTCGCGTGAGCGTTGCGCAAACACAACACGATCGCGCGGCGTGTTCTGCGCGCTCATCAAGTGTTCAAGTTCTTCTTTGCGCTTGCGGTATTCATTGACCGACATAAGTCGTGTTTAATTTTGGAGCCGTGCAG
>CAYHRP010000057.1:0-5385 GCA_964359145.1 uncultured Gammaproteobacteria bacterium
CTTCCCGAACCCGTTCGGGCGTTTTTCCTCGACTCTGGCATTGAGGACATTGCTTTGATTGTCAAAACGAACGGATTGTCGGCGGCGGCGGAAGATGCTCTCGACACGATTCAGCAGGAGGTTTTATTCGGCTATGAACCGGTGGACAAGATTGTGAACTTGCTCAAAACGCGCCTTGGATATGATGGTCCGCTTGCCACAAAAGTGGCGCTCGATTTGATTCAGCGCCGATTACTGCCGATTGATGCGTACTTACAAGCGCAGGCTTTTCGCACATTTCAACAGCTCGGCGGGAACGTGACGGTAGTGAATATTCCCATAGTGGAGCGCACGGCGCTTACGGTAACGCAAGTGCGGCGCAACGTGGACGCGTTTTTTGAGGAAGAGCGCGTGCGGCGGCAAGAGGAGGGAGAGATACGTCGCAAAGAGCGGCGCACAATGGATACGGCGGAGCGCAATGACAAAGAGGCGTTTGTGAAAACGGTGCAAAGGCTCGACGAGCGCATGGACGCGGATGCGGAGCCGACGCTTGGCACAGCGCTACAGGAAAAGGAGGAAGCCGAACGTACAACGTACGATGTACGACGAACGGACACGCCGGCACTTGATCCGTCCCATGAGCTCGCGCCGCCGCCTCCGGTTGTGCGGAAGGAGAGTCTCGAGTCAATCATTCCACCGAAGGGCTCGAGGTATGACGAGATTCAGTATGACGAGAACCAAAAGGATTCAAAGAGGAAGCGCCGCCGTTTGAAGGGCGTTGCCGATCCTCAATCGGGCGCGCGGCCGAAGTCATCTTCTGTTTTTGCTAGCACTCCTTCTGTTGGCACAGGCACTCCTTCTGTCAGTGTGGGTTCTCATTCGGTCATTGCGAGTGCTTCTCCTGTCATTGCGAGTTCCACGAAGCAATCTCAATCTGGCAATGAGATTGCTTCGGCGCCCAAGGCGCCTCGCAATGACGTGGGGAAAGAGTCGGCGCCTCGTCATGAAACGAGAATGGAGCCGTTGGAAGCTCCTCGACAAACTCGGAGCGTAACAGATTCGATGGCCTCAAAGTCTGCAAAAGATCCATTACGCAATGTACATATAGACCTCAACGCCGAAGCGGAAGTCGCGAAAATCGTTGATGATCTCAAAGCAAGCGGCGATCGCGCGCCGCGTTCCATTGAACATCCAAAAATAGACGAGATTCAGCGCAAACTCTCGCTCGCGTTTGCGTCAAGCGATCTCAATAAGCGCTTTCGCGTCATTTTAGGTTCACGTTTGTCTGGCGTACGCAGTGCGGACGAATTTCAAAAGGCACTCGCGCGCCCTGTTGCAAATGGCGGATTGGGACTTGACCTCCATACGGTGGGTCGTGTGATGGAGGCCGTTGAAGGGCATCGCACGGAGCGTCAAGCCTCGAGCGAGCAAAAGGTTGCCGAGGAAAAATCGGTGTACATTCGGGCGCGCCAAGAGCGGCACTTAGCGCCAACATCGGAAGCGCCAAAGCCTCTTGAGACGCCAGTCTCGACTGCGTCACCATCACGCGTGGGTCTTGGTGAGCGTAAAACGGTGCGAGATGTTGCGCCGGTACGTAGATTAGTGGGGCCACTTGAGGAACTGCGCCGCATGCGCATTGACGATGTCCGTCGTATTCCCGGCTCCGTTGACGACGCAAAGGCGTCCCTTCTCGATGACTTTGATCAGATTGCCAAACATGATCCCGGGCAACGCATCCGTGCCGTTGACGCATGGCGCACGAGCCCTCTTGTTGCCGCCTATCAACGCATTCTCTCGGCGTCGCTCCAACAAGGCGTCCCTGTGGGGCAGGTGCTCGGCGATCGCGCCGTTAATCCATCGGATATCACGCTTGACGAATTCAATCTCGTGCGTCAACTCAACGCCGCACTGCGGTATTGATGATATACTGACTATAGATGTCACCCTATGAAACGAGACTCCATCATTCATGAACATGGCAAACTCTTTGCTCTTCACATCAAAAAATCCTCAATGTACCAACGGGTACATCTGCGGTTTTTTGGTGCTCCAGAGCGGCAGATTTTGCTCATGTTCAAAAATGCTAAGTCCCGTTTCATAGGGTGACATCTATATATGCCCGATCAGTTTGTTGTGCCGCAATTCTTGGACGTTGAAAGCAAGATCATCGGTCCTGTAACGATTCGACAGTTTATCATTTTGCTCTCGGCGGGACTGATCAGCGTGCTCTTCTTTCGGCTGTTTGACTTTGCGCTCTTTCTTATTCTCACAATCCCCACGGCTCTCATGGCGATTGTCGTGGCGTTTGTGCGCATCAATGGCCAACCGTTCCATTACTTCCTTGTCAATGCGGTGCAGACCGTGCGACGACCGAATCTGCGCGTGTGGAACAAGACGCGCACGGATGCGGAATTGCGGGCGTACCTCACGAAAAAGGAACCCCCAAAGCCTCCTGTCTCATACACGAAACCGCCCTTGACCGGTAGCCGCTTGCGTGACTTGTCGCTCGTGGTGAATACCGGCGGCGTCTATATTCCGGATGATGTAAAGCCTGAAAGATAAGCATGGCCAAGAAAATAAAAATGGCTCCAAAGCGACCAACTACCCAGCGCTATCTGGACGTGAGCGAAGTTCGCGACGATGTTATAGTGATGAAAGATGGCACGCTTCGTGCGGCGGTTTTGGTGTCGAGTATCAACTTTGCTCTCAAGTCAGAGGACGAACAGCAGGCGATTGTGCAGGGGTATATGCAGTTTTTGAACGGACTCGAGTTTCCGCTCCAGGTGGTGATTCAGTCGCGCAAAATGCGCATCGATGAGTATGTGGGCCGCATGCGGCAGGCGGAGCGCAATCTGCAAAACGAACTGTTGCGCACGCAAATGAATGACTACATCCAGTTTGTCCAAGATTTGGTCTCGGGGGGCGAGATCATGAGCAAGCGCTTCTATGTCGTTGTGCAATACGATCCGTCGACGGACAAAAAGAAGAGCTTTTGGACGCGCGCGCGCGAAGTCCTGTCGCCGGCGCGGCGTGTGCAACTTGGCGAGACGCAGTTTCAAGAACGCGTGCACAAACTTGAGCAGACGTTGAGTCATGTGGCCGGTGGGCTAAACAGCATGGGCTTGTCGAGCGCGCGCTTGGATACACAGGGGCTCATTGAATTGCTGTACAACGCCTACAATCCGTCGCTCTCGTCCGTTCAGCCGATGACGGATGTTGGACAACTACAAGTAGAGACATCGTATGGCTTTTGAAAAACAGATTGAACAGATAGAAAAGGGGAAAAAACCGTCGCAGGGACTACCTCTCTCTGCGCCGTCTATGCGCCCGCCGTCGGTAAAAGATCAGCGCGCGGATCATGAACGCAAAGAACGCGAAACGCTCTCACAGCTTTTGGAAGAAGAGCGAGTGTATCAGCGCGGTGTCATTTCAATCCGTGACTTGATTGCCCCGGCGTCGTTTCAGGTGAATCCAAATTTTCTCAAACTTGGTGATACGTATGTACGCACGCTCTTTATCGTGTCGTATCCGCGCTATGTAGGAGTCGGTTGGGCGTCGCCTATCATCAACTTCAATTGGATGATCGACATCGCGATGTATTTTTATCCGGTGGATGCGGCGGTGATTTTGAAACAGCTCAAAAAGAAAGTCGGAGAAGTGGAGGCACAGCTTTCGCTGGACCGTGAAAAGGGCAAACCGCGCGATCCGTTGCGCGAAACGGCTCTGCAAGACATGGAAAAATTGCGCGACGATCTTACGCAAGGCATTGAGCACTTTTTCCAGTTTGGATTTTATTGCACGATGTATGCGACGACGAAAGAGGAACTCGATCGCGTATCGGAGGACATTGAGTCGCTGTTCGGGTCGCGGCTCATCCATACGAAGAAAGGCTACTTTCAAACGGAGCAGGGGTTTAACTCGACCCTTCCGCTTTCCAATGATGAGTTACAGATAACGTTCAACATGAGCACGAGCCCGATTGCATCGAGCTTTCCGTTCACGTCGTCCGATTTGACGAGCGACAACGGCATTCTCTATGGTATCAATCGGCATAACAACAGTCTCATTTTGTTTGACCGTTTCAGTTTGCAAAATGCCAACGGGGTTGTGTTTGCCACGTCCGGCGCTGGGAAAAGTTACGCCGTGAAACTGGAGATTATCCGATCGATGATGCTTGGCATTGATGTCATCGTTATCGATCCTGAAATGGAATACAAGACGCTTTCCGATGCCGTGGGCGGAACGTACGTGAACGTGAGTTTGTCGTCCGAGAGTAAAATCAATCCGTTTGATTTGCCGCGCGCGACGACGACCGATCAGGGTGTGGACGATATCATCCGTTCGGCGGTGATTACGACCAAAGGATTGTTGCGCATCATGATTGGGACGCCGCAGGGCGAGGCGGGCGTGGTGGGATTCACGCCGGAGGAGGATGCCGTTTTGGATCGCGCGATCATCGAAGCGTATGCGAAGCAGGACATCACGGTGGATTCGGATCTCGCAAAAGTGAAGCCGCCGGTGATGCAGGATGTGCAAAATGTGCTCGAGGGCATGACCGGTTCGGCGGGTTTGGTGGAGCGTATTTTGAAGTACACGGAAGGAACGTTTGCGGGACTTTTTAACTCGCCCACAACCGTGGAGACGAAAAATCAGCTCGTGGTGTTTTCCGTGCGCGATCTTGAGGATGAACTTCGGCCGATGGCCATCTACAACATCATCAGCTATATTTGGAACGTGGTGCGTTCAGAGCGCAAGAAGCGCATGCTGATTGTGGACGAAGCGTGGTGGCTCATGCAACACGAGGACTCGGCGAAGTTTATGTTCGGCATCGTGAAGCGTGGACGCAAGTACTACCTTGGTGTTACGACCATCACGCAGGATGTGAATGACTTTTTGACGTCGCCGTATGGACAAGCAATTGTAACGAACTCAAGTTTGCAATTGTTGATGAAACAGTCGCCGGCGTCGGCGGACTTGGTGCAACGTACGTTTCATTTGACGGACGCGGAAAAGTATCTCCTGCTCGAGTCGGGAGTTGGACAGGGGATTTTCTTTGCGGGCAACAAGCACGCGGCGATTCAGGTGGTGGCGAGCTATGCGGAAGATCAGCTCGTGACGACGAACCCCGAGCAACTTTTGGAGCTTGAGGCGGAGCGTCGTGCGTTTGAACAGGAGCTTGAGACACGGCAGGCGGAGAGCGCGGGTGTTCCGAACGAGGAGAAGAAGCGTCAGGAGATTCTTGAGACAACGCGGGCGGAAGGGGAGGCGCTGGAGGGGCAGCTTGAGAGCTAACGGTGAGGTTACGGGTGATGCTCGTTTCTCGATTCATTATTCTTCGCCAGCCAAGTCGTCTGCTTGAATACCAAATCCTATGATGACTCCAAACGAAAAAAGAAATCTTCTCAT
>CAYHRP010000058.1:0-5354 GCA_964359145.1 uncultured Gammaproteobacteria bacterium
GTCAAATACAATCGTCTCATGGAGATTGAGGAGGAAGTGCGACAACGATAAACGCTATGAATGCCAACGCCACCCCACGTCCAAAACCGCTCGTTCTCTTGGTGTTTGATGGGTTTGGCATTGCGCCATCGGATTCGGGCAATGCGATTCATGCGGCACGAACGCCGGTGTACGATCGGTTGGCGCAGACGTATCCGGCCATGCCGCTTCGTGCGTCCGGCGAAGCCGTTGGTTTGAGTTGGGGCGACATGGGCAACTCGGAAGTTGGACACCTCACCATTGGCGCCGGACGTGTGTACTATCAATCTCTGCCGCGTATCAACAAAGCGATTGAGGACGGCTCCTTTTACGAGCGCGAGGCGTTTTTGCGTGCGATAGAGCATGTAAAAAAAACGAAAGGGACACTCCATATCGTGGGGCTTATGTCGAGCGGTAAGGTGCATGCGATGAACACGCACGCGTATGCACTGCTCGAGCTCGCGTCGCAGCGTAAGCTCAAGAAGGTTGCTGTGCATGCTATTTTGGACGGACGCGACACTCTGTACAACGCCGGATACGGATTCATGGAGGAGCTGTTTGCAAAAATGGAAGAGTTTGGCGTGGGGCGTCTCGCATCGCTTTCGGGTCGCTACTTTGCTATGGATCGCGATCAAAAATGGGATCGAACGCAAAAGGCGTACGAAGCGATGCTCGGTGGTGGCGTTGCAACGGAAGATCCGCTCCAAGCCATAAAAGATAGTTACGCGAAAGAAGTGTATGATGAGCAGTTTGTGCCGATGGTGGTGACGCGCAATGGCGAGCCGGTGGCGCCTGTGCGCGAGGGAGACGCGCTTATCATGACCAACTATCGTCCAGATCGTGCGCGGCAACTTTCCAAGGCTTTTGCTCTTCCGGAGTTTTCGGCGTTTGCACGGACGGAAATTGATGATTTGTTTTTTGTCGGTATGATGAAGTACGAAGAAGGTATCCCGATGGAAGTGGCGTTTCCGCCCGAGCTCATTACGAAGGGTTTGAGTGAGATTGTGTCGAACGTCGGTTTGCGTCAGCTGCATGTTGCGGAAACGGAAAAGTATGCGCACGTGACTTTTTTCTTTAATGGCACACGTGAAGATCCGTTCCCGGGTGAAGAACGTGTCATGATTCCGTCACCCAAGGTGGCCTCCTATGATGAGGTGCCGGAGATGAGCGCGGGGCCCGTAACCGACGCGATTCTCAAAGCCGTGCGCGAAGGAGATTACGACGTGATTATCGCCAATTACGCCAACCCTGATATGGTGGCACACACGGGAAACTTTGAGGCAACAAAAGTGTCGGTTGAAGTGGTGGACGCGGCGCTCGGACGCATAGTGGATGCGGTGCTGGGCAAAGGAGGTGTCGTTCTTCTCACGGCCGATCACGGCAATGCGGAAGAGGTTTCAAACCTGCAAACCGGCGACATAGACAAAGAGCACAGCACAAATCCTGTTCCGTTTTTGATTGTCGGGAAGGCGTATGAAGGTCAGCCGTCGCTTGTAGGCGATGTCCCGGGAAACGATTTGAGTCTTGTGCCTCCCGTTGGTGTTTTGGCGGACGTGGCGCCGACGGTTTTGCGTTTACTCAATATCCCTCAACCGAAAGATATGACGGGGCAAGCGCTTGTATAGAAGAGTATGTTCATTGCCAAACTCGACCACAGTCTTTCGCTCGCGCTGTTTCGTCTCACGCGCGAACGATCGATTCACACGGTAGCCGTGGTGTTTGCTCGGTGGGTGTTTTGGATGCTGTTGCTTGGTATCGGTTTTTTTGTGTACGCACATCAAGAGCCGTTGTATGTCGCTGAACTGGTGAAGATGATGACGCTCGCCATCGCCTTTGGATTCATCGGCAACCTGTGGTTTGGCAAAATCATTGTACGCAAGCGCCCGTTCATCACACACAAACTGCATCCGCTCATTCCGACGCATTGGCTCGGCGCTTCATTCCCCTCCGATCACGCGATGCTCTCGTTTGCGATTGCGACGCCTCTTTCAGTCGTTGACCCTGTGATAGGCGTGTGGGCGCTCTCGGTGGCGGGGCTCATCGCTTTGTCGCGCGTGAGCGTTGGGGTACACTACTTAAGTGATGTTGTTGTTGGCAGTGCGGTCGGCGTCATTGCGACACTTCTTGCCGTGTTTTTTGTCTTGTTCTAATGAACCTCCTATGCTGGATCGACCAAAGGTTGGTGTCGGTGTCATTGTTTGGCACGAAAATAAGGTACTTATGCAAGAACGTATTGGCGCGCACGGAGACGGGACGTGGTCGTTTCCGGGCGGACATCTTGAATTTGGAGAAGCGTTTGAAGCGTGCGCCATGCGTGAAACGGAGGAGGAGGTCGGCGTGTGTATTGGATTACCGCATGTCGTTGGTGTCACGAATGATATGTTTGAAGATGAGGGGAGGCACTACATAACTATTTTTGTGCAAGGACATTTGGAAAGCGGCGTCCCACGCATTTTAGAACCTCATCGCGCGCGCCGTGTTGGATGGTTCGCGTGGGAAGATTTGCCCCGTCCGCTCTTTTTGCCGGTAGAGCATCTCTTGGAGCAAGGTTTTCATCCCGAACATGCTATATCATGGCACACACAAAGCCATAGAGCATCGCCGATGGCGGTAAATCTACTATGATTAGAGTGATTTTTGCCGGAGGTCTTGGAGCGAGACTTTGGCCTTTGAGTCGTCTTGCGACCCCAAAGCAATTTGAGCCGTTTTTTGAGGGAAAATCGACTCTGCAACTAGCCGTTGATCGCGTGCGTCATTTGGGAATGGGCGATCTTTTTGTTTCGACGAACGAGCGTTATGTTGATTTAGTGCGTAATCAAATTCCAGATCTTTCTGTTGAACACATTTTTTACGAACCGGTGAAGCGCGATTTAGCGGCGGCGGTTTGCTTGACGCTTTTGCGTCTCAAGGCGCGCGGCGCTTTTGGAGCCGTTGCCGTGCTGTGGGCGGACCATGTGATGCAACGCACGGATGTGTTTGTGAAGGCGCTTGCGCGGGCGGAAGATCTCGTGCGGCAGAATCCGGAGCGATTTGTGTTTCTCGCCGAGACGCCGCGGTTTGCCAATCATAATCTCGGATGGATGCAACTTGGCGAAGCATTGGAGCCCGGCGTTTATGCGTTCCGCGCATGGAAATATCGTCCAGACGCAGAAACGTGCGGTGCAATGTTTCACAGCGGACAGTGGCGATGGAATCCCGGCTACTTTGTTTTTGATATTGATTTCGCGCTCTCGTTATACAGAGAATATCAGCCCGCCATGTTGAAAGCCATCAAAGAGATGATGGACGATGAGGCACAGCTGAAAGTGCACTATGGTGACATTGAGCAAGCGCATTTTGATCAGGCGATTATAGAACATCTCGCACCGGAACAAGCGGTCGTTCTTCCGGTTGACATGGGATGGAGTGACCCAGGGACGCTCTACGCGATGAAGGAATTGCTCGCATCGTCGGAGGACGACAATGTGGAGCACGGAAACGTCGTGATGCACAATACGCGCGATGCGTTTGTGTACAACACAAACGCAAAACAGCTCGTGACAACGGTGGGACTCGATGGCGTTGTGGTAGTGAATACCCCGGACAGTGTTCTTGTGTGTGATAAGCGTTCGGTTCCGGAGATCAAAGAGCTACTCAAGAAGCTAGAAGAACAAGGATTCGCCGCTCACTTATGAACCGAACATGGCTGATTCGCACGGTGGCTCTTTTGATGATTGGCGCTTTTGTGGCGGGCATGGCTCTGTTCGTGCGCGGCGCGTGGGTAATCTCTGTGGGAGACAGACACCGTGATCAAGCGGTGCTGATTGACATTGAGAGCGGTGCAACGATTCGAGATGTGAAGGATACACTTGTAGAGGCAAACGTATTGAAGGCTCCGATGTGGTTTCTCTTGTACGGAAAAGTGACGCGCCGCGTGGTACGTGCGGGACGCTTTGCCGTAGCGCCCGGGACACCCATTCGCGAGCTATACCGCATTCTATCCGATAGCAACGATTTGGAGGTGCAGATCACTATAATCGAGGGATGGACGCTGAAAGATTTTGAGACACATCTTGTGAGTCGTGGTTTGGCAACGGAGGAGGATGTGGCACTCGCTCTGTCTGATCCCGTGCTGAAGACGCGCTACAATTTTTTGCAAAACATTCCAACCGGCGTGGATATTGAGGGGTATCTTTTTCCGGACACCTATCGGTTTTTTGCCGGTGCTACGGTGGCGGATATTGTGGAGAGGCTGCTTGGTGAGTTTGAAACGCGCGTGGTTGAAGGACGCGAGGGCGAGATAGCCCAAAGCGGCCATTCGTTGCATGAGGTGGTGACGATCGCAAGCCTGCTTGAGCGCGAAGTGCAGCGGCCCGAGGACATGGCCATGGTGGCCGACGTTATTCGCAAGCGTTTAGTGGCTGGGATGCCTTTGCAATTGGATGCGACGGTCAATTACGCAACAGGGAAGAACGATCCGAGCGTATCGCTTGCCGATACGCAGGTTGATTCACCATTCAACACGTACAAGTATCCGGGGTTGCCAATCGGGCCTATAAGCAATCCGGGCGATGCCGCGTACGAGGCGGCGTTGAATCCGCAGGAAAACCCGTACTATTTTTACTTAACGACGCCCGATGGAACGGTGGTATATGCGCGTACCAATGAGGAGCACGCGCAAAACAAGGCACGCTATTTAAGATAGGAAGCAGAATGGAATCTCTGAAAAAAAGAAGCGCCCCAAGCGACGACGAAGTCGGGGGCGCGGAAGGGTCAGATAGGATCAGAGACCGATCGTACGATGTTTTCCTCGGGAAATGCGATGGACGTGATGCTGAACGTCACACCGTCAGACGCGCATGTGCGTCTGATGCACTCGGCCAACCACGGCTCGAGCGTATTTACTCCCGGTTGGAGGAGTTCATGCTCGCGCAGGACAGTAAGTCCGGCCTCACCGCACGACACGGTAGCCGGTTCTGTCTGCGCCGCCATCACCACGCGATCAAACAGAGTGCAGTACCCTCGCACAAGCAGGACGCGCATAGCTCTTAGAACCGTCTTGATCTCTTGACGGTTCTCGAGGCACCACAAGCCCGAACAGATACACCGAATACAGATGTGGTACTCGTTCTGAAAGGCGTATTCAGGCCGCTCTTCGTGGCAATATAGGCACCTCTTGAGCACCACATACCCTTCTCTCATGCGTACCAAACACGTGAGGCACACCGGCTGACCGGAGAGCTCATCTAGCGAGAAAGCCCCACCTACCTTCGCCAGCTCTTCTGGCGTTGACGATGTCATTTTGGTGGGTGAAGGGTATACGAGCTCGTATACCTCGCATGTCTCTTTACAGTATC
>CAYHRP010000059.1:0-5256 GCA_964359145.1 uncultured Gammaproteobacteria bacterium
GACGAGGTTGGCAATTTCTCTGGCGGTCGTGCTTGGGTCGTAAAAGACGGACAGGAGTGGTGCATAGATCTAAACGGCGATAAAATTGCCGACGCCTAATCTAAACAGTCCACAGGCCATCTATGGTTGTGTTTGATATAAACATCGTTACTCTCTACATACACGGTTGAGGAGAGTGTGGTTGATTAGATACATCATCGCCGCTTCCAAGGGGAGCGATTTGTGCTTTTTAGAGGCCCCTTATTGTAAGAGTAGCGACGCGAACAAAGCTGAAATATTGTTTAATGACAACGAACGGTATGATTTGTATGACGGTACCGATTTAGTTATCCACATTTGGTGTGTTTTGCGACACCATGAATTGGCTAACAACCATACATCTTGTGGTAGAATCTTAAATGGAACACAACATATAGTGTTTCAAGCCCGTCGTGAGTGCACAGAATATTGATCTGATATACTGTGAGGAGTTCAAGCGAGGCCCCTGTGGCAGACCAGCATTGACCCTTATTTTTCGGTGAGCGCCGTCGCTTGTCGAAATGGGACATGCTGTTTTCTATCGCTCTTTTTACCCCTTACCATTCAGAAGCCCCAAGGAGGTGGTGCTTCCTAAAACAAAAGCTCCTATGTCTACCACGCACCCACGCACGGATGCTCCATCGCGCATTGTCGCATCGGACACGACGTCTCTTGACGCCGTGTGGAAGTTCATGACGACCGTTCAATTTGTAAAAAAGCATAGCGGTTCGCAGGAGACTTTTCAGCAAGAGAAACTGGAGCGCGCCATTGAGTGCGCCATGACCGAGAGTGGACTGCGGCCTAAGGAGTACGAGCGAGCGCACCGCATAACTGGACACGTCATCACGCGCCTCAACCAAACATACGATGGCACGACCGTGCCAAGCACGGATGACATCCGCGAAATGGTTGTCGCCACTCTCATTGATGACAATCTTGCGTTTGTGGCGCGCAAGTACATTGGTCATCGGCAAAAGCTCAATGTCGCGCATCGCAAATCGCCGATGTACGGCAAGGGTATTTCTGTGCCGCGTTTTTTTACGCGTTCGGGTGTGCATCCGTTTGATGAGCTTGCGTGGGAACGCCGAACGGCAACCATCAAGAATGAAAAAGGCGATCTCATTTTCGAACAGCGCGATGTGGAAGTGCCGTCGGGTTGGTCGCAAACGGCAACAAACATTGTTGTCTCCAAGTACTTCAAAGGGAAAATCGGCGATCCGGAGCGCGAGACGAGTGCGCGCGAACTCATTGGCCGCGTTGCTGATACGATTGCCGCATGGGGACGCCGCGACGGATATTTTGCCACGGAAGCAGACGCTGACACGTTTCAAGCGGAGCTGGCGCACATACTCATCAACCAAAAGGCGGCGTTCAACAGCCCGGTGTGGTTCAACGTTGGCATCAATCCGCGTCCTCAATGCTCGGCGTGTTTTATCAATTCGGTTGAGGACGACATGCGTTCTATCATGAACCTCGCGACGACGGAAACGATGCTCTTCAAGTATGGTTCAGGCACTGGTTCCAATCTGTCAAAATTACGCGGTACGTGTGAATACTTGAGTCTCTCGAACGGAAAGTCATCCGGTGTGGTGAGTTTTATGAAGGGATGGGATGCATTCGCCGGCATCGTTAAGTCGGGCGGTAAAACGCGCCGAGCGGCAAAAATGGTTATTTTGAATGTGGATCACCCCGATATTGTGGAGTTCATTCAGTGCAAAATGAAGGAGGAGAAGAAGGCGTGGGCGCTTATTGACGCTGGATATGATGGCTCGTTTACGGGCGAGGCGTATCTCTCTATTTTCTTCCAGAACGCCAACAACAGCGTGCGCGTCACGGATACGTTTATGCGCGCCGTGGAAAACGATCAGGAGTGGAACACGGTGGAGCGCACGACACAAAAGGTGGCGCACACATACAGAGCGCGCGACGTGATGCGCAAGATGGCCGAAAGCGCTTGGTGGTGCGGCGATCCGGGCATTCAATACGACACCACCATAAACGCCTGGCACACATCCAAAGCGAGCGGACCCATCAACGGAAGCAACCCATGCGCTGAATATATGTACCTCGATGACACGGCGTGCAATCTGTCGAGTCTCAACCTGATGACGTTTCGCAAAGGGCCAAACAGTGAACAGTTTGATGTGGAGGCGTTCAAACATGCCTCCGAGGTGATGATTACGGCGATGGAGATTTTGATTGGCAATTCCAGCTATCCAACGCCGGCGATTGAACAAAACAGTCTCGATTATCGTCCGCTTGGCATTGGCTATGCGAATCTTGGAGCCCTTTTGATGAGTCGCGGTGTTCCGTATGACTCGGACGAAGGACGGAACTTGGCCGCGGCTATCACCTCGCTCATGTCCGGTTGGACGTATCGTCAAAGCGCCAGAATCGCAGAAAAAATTGGACCGTTTGCCGGGTTTGCGCTCAACCGAGAATCAGCCATTGGCGTGATGAATAGGCACCGTGACGCATCGTATGCCATTCCAAAAACAGGTGTTCCAGAAGAAATATGGCAGGCGGCGGCGCAATCGTGGGACGAGACGGTGGCGCTTGCATCGCGCTACGGGTTGCGTAATGCGCAGATTAGCGTGCTTGCGCCGACCGGGACCATCTCGTTTCTCATGGATTGCGCGACGACGGGCGTTGAGCCGGACATCGCTCTTGTCAAATACAAATGGATGGTCGACGGTGGCATGGAAAAACTGGTCAACGGCACGGTTCCGGAGGCTCTGCGATTCCTTGGGTATACGGAAGTCGAGGCTCGCGCCATTCTCGCATACATCGTGCAGACGGATACCATCGAAGGCGCGCCACATCTCAAGGAAGAGCATCTGCCCGTGTTTGACTGCGCGTTCAAGGCTAAAAACGGCACGCGCACCATTCACTACATGGGGCATGTGCGCATGATGGCCGCGGTTCAGCCGTTTCTCTCGGGTGCTATTTCAAAGACCGTCAATATGCCCGAGTCGGCGACTGTTGAGGAGATTGAACACGTGTACATGGAAGGGTGGAAGCTCGGTTTGAAGGCCATTGCTATTTATCGTGACGGTTCCAAGCGCCAACAGCCGTTGACGACGTCAATTGAGCAAAAGCAAAGCGGCGCCAAGGGAGCGTTGAAAGAAGACAAGGAAATCGTTCAAACGATCGTAAAACCCATGGCTCCGCAGGACGCGTCGCCGCGACGCCGCCGTTTGCCGGACGAACGCGCGTCCATTACGCACAAGTTCTCTATAGGCGGACACAAGGGATATATCACGGTTGGTCTGTACGACGACGGCACGCCGGGCGAAATGTTCATCGTCATGAACAAGGAAGGTTCGGTTATATCTGGCCTCATGAACGCGCTGGCCGCCACGACTTCTATATCATTGCAGTACGGCGTGCCGCTCAAGGCGCTCGTCAACAAATTTGCGCACATGCGTTTTGAGCCGTCCGGCTTTACCAATAATCCAAATATCAGGATGGCTAAGTCGATTGTGGATTATGTATTTCGATGGATGGGAATGAAGTTCTTGGGCATGGACGCGCAACGACAGCTCGGCATTAATTTGGACGAGGCAGAAGCGATGCACGATGTAGACGAGGCTAGCAAAAGTGGAACGGACGGATCGCAAACAACGTTGTTTGATCGGCCGATCCCTGTTGGAAAAACCGCGTTGCCGCTTGTAGCGTCCTCTGGCACCGCGCTTACCGCCACGTTTGACAATCAGTCCGACGCGCCGGCGTGCGAAACGTGCGGCTCCATGATGGTGCGCAACGCCGCCTGCTACAAGTGCCTCAACTGTGGTGCCACAAGTGGATGTAGTTGATATGGAAAAGCAGGGGCTCTGCAAAGTATGGGTAGCGACCAAGGCGTTTGTGTGCCACGAGGGTCGTGTTCTGGTCGTTCGAGAGTCCTCGGCATATCGTGACGGGACGAACACCGGCGCCTTTGACATTGTTGGTGGGCGGATGGAGCCGGGGGAGCACTTTCGTGATTCGCTTCTCCGCGAAATCAAAGAGGAGACCGGTATCGATGTACAGATCGGTCGTCCGTTCTTTGTGAACGAGTGGCGACCGACGGTGCGCGGTGAGCTCTGGCAAATCGTCGGAACGTTCTTCGTGGCATACGCGCCGTCAGATCGCGTAGTGCTAAGTGGCGACCACGACGACTACAAATGGATTGAGCCCCACCATTATAAAAATGAAGGCATCATCGGAAACCTCTTTCCGGCGTTTGAGGCCTATCTTTCACTCGAAGCCTCATGGCAAACGCTCCAACCGTTACGCGAGACGACCGCATCGTTGGCCGAACCGGTCTTGGATTGATTCAGCTGTTTGAAGGGCACGGGAAAGGCAAAACGACGGCCGCGCTCGGTGAGGCGCTTCGTGCGGTGGGCGCGGGACTTCGTGTCGGGATTGTCTTCTTTGACAAAGGCGGTACGCATTACGCGGAGCGCGACGCTATGGCGCGGTATCTATCAGAGCACATTGATGTTGTTGGCACCGGCCGCGACCGCATTGATTCCGTGACGGGACGTTTTGATTTTTCCATTACGGATGAAGATAGGCGCGAGGCGAGGCGCGGGCTCAAAGCGGCGCAAGCATTTTTTCACGGAACGCACGCGCTTGTGGTTCTCGACGAAATCAATTCGACAGTTGCCTTGGGAATTTTAGGCGAAGAGGAGGTACACGCGCTTTTGGACGACAAGCCCGATGGGGTAGAATGTATTTTGACGGGACGCAATGCGCCTGTCTCGTTCAAGGAACGCGCACATTTGGTTACGCGTATGGAGCTTGAAAAGCACTACTTTTATTCCGGCGTAAAAGCGCGCGTGGGCATTGATTATTAATCAACGGAACGTATGAAGAAATTCATTGTTGCTCTATTGGTGGGATTAGCTCTTTTGGGTGCCGGATGTTTTAGCGCCGCGCCTGTGACGCCTGCTGCACCAACATCCGTGAAAAACCAAGTCAATGGGATTGCGTCGTCGCAAGAAGTGTTGCGCGCACACGGCCTTTTGGTCGTCGAGGCCCAAACGAAGGGCGTTGAGCCAAGCAGGATTTCAGACTGGCGAGAGCGCGGACAAGTGGCGGCGCAGCTGATTCAAGAAGGGAGGTACGAGGAGGCAACGCGCGCTGTGGAAGCTCTCAACGCTGAAATGCGCGCGGAGTTGGAGTAAGACTGTGGGGGGGGGGGGGGGGGGTGGTTTAATTTTTTTTTTTATAAAAAAAAAAGAAAACGGCCCCCAC
>CAYHRP010000060.1:0-5152 GCA_964359145.1 uncultured Gammaproteobacteria bacterium
GATATGTTTCATTTGCAACATCTGCCAAACCAACGCCCCGGCGAACAGACCATTTTATTTTTACGACGCCACTGGATCGTCGTCTTCCGTCTCGTCGTTATCACCGCCATTGCCGCCGCCGCCCCTCTGGGACTGTTGTGGCTCCTTGGAGAACTCGCTCCAACATTCATCGCGCAACCAACACCGAGCGCCATCACCACCGTGTTTGTCTCTATGTACTATCTTTCCGTGGTGACGTTCTTCTTCCAGGAATTCATTGACTATTACTTGGATACGTGGGTTGTAACGACCGAGCGCATCATCAATATCGAACAGCACGGCCTGTTCAATCGCATCGCGTCTGAAATGCATTTGGCGATGGTGCAGGATGTCACCACGACAGTGCGCGGCGCTCTGCACACGTTTCTGGACTTTGGCGATGTGAGGCTCCACTCCGCCGGACCCGTGCAACAGTTTCATTTTAAAGAAATCGCGCACCCTGAACGCATGCGCCAAACCATTTTGCGCCTTGTGGAAGACGATAAGTCCCGTCATCCGTCCGCCTACGGTCCCAGTGCGCATGTGATATGACGAAACGACTCACAGCATTTTTTGTTCAGCTCATCCAATCGTATTTGTTTTTGATGTTCGCGGCCTTAGCTGTTGGGCTCCTCCTGCCACACTACGCCATTGTTCTCGCGCCATTCGCTACACTCGCCTTGCAGGCCATTTTCTTTTTGACGAGCCTCAAGATGGACGCGCGCGCCGTTCTTGGCGCGGCAAAGAATATCAAGATGATCGTATCGGCGAATGTGTTTATGTTGGTTCTGTTGCCATCCGCCGTGTTTTTAATCGCAAACGCTCTCGTGCCGGAGATGGCTATAGCGCTCCTCCTCTTGGCGAGTATGCCAACCGGCATGACGGCGCCGTTGCTTACCGAAGTTGCGGGCGGCAAGACGGACATCGCGCTTGTTCTGACGCTCACCACGTCTCTGCTCGCCCCGTTCACCGTCCCGTTTGTGATTGACTTGTTTGCGGGAACCGCCGTTACCGTCAGCGTGTGGACCATGTTTTGGAGTCTCATCAAAGTTATCGTTGTCCCGTTCGTGCTTGCCCAAGGCGTGCGCGCCGTTGCCAATGGACGCATCGTGCGCATAGCACCGACATTCAAACCTATTTCGCTTTTCCTGCTCTGTCTGCTCATCGCAGGCGTCGTGGCAAAACAAGCAGATGTAATTTTAGCCGGCTTCGGACAAACTGTCGTTCTGCAGTTCGTCGTGTTGTTCGTGTTCATCGCCCTTCTGCTTGTCCTCGGATACTTCGTAGCATTTTGGCGCCACTGCACAGAACGCGTGACGGTTTCGATTTGCATGACGTTTATGAATTTCACGCTCGCCATTTACTTGGCTGGTTCATTTTTTGCCGATCCAAACGTGCTTCTTGCTTCCGTGCTCGTCATTTTCCCATGGGCGCTCTTGCTCCTCCCGTTTCGCGCCATCGCAAAGCGGTTGGTGTGTAAGGTGTTGTGATGAAAAGCGCGCAATACATATTGAAAAAGGCTTGATAAGCATCCTGAATAGTGCGCAAAAGAGCCCGCGCGGGCTCTTTTTATTTGACTTGTTTGGTACACGTTCTACCATGAAAAATTCTCCCACGCCCAATCGGCAAGAATCTTAGCGTTTTCAAAACTGTCTCCGCGCGTCTCTGAACCGAGGACGACGACCACAAGTTCGCGCTCATCGTCATAGCGTGAAGAACGCATCGACTCCACAACATTCCATCCCGACTCGTGCAGGTATCCCGTCTTGCCAGCCGTTACCCACACGTCATCGTATTCGGGCCGATACAGCATCCAGTTTGTTGTCATGATGTCGCGCTGTTTTCCGTCGGTGCCCTCAATGAAACGCCGATGTGTTTGCGTCATCTCTCGCACCGTTGCATTTTCGCGAAAAATCTCCATCGCCATTTTGCCAATTTCGCGCGCGGTAGACACATTCCCGACCTCAATACCCGATGGATCGGCAAACTCGGTATGACGCAATCCGAGTTGATACGCTCGCGTGTTCATGTACGCAACGAAATCCGCCTTCGTTCCACCCACGACGCGTGCGACGGCATTTGCCGCGTTGTTCGCCGATCCCACAAGCGCCGCATATAACAGATCGCGCACGCGAAAATTTGTGCCGTGCTCCACCCATAGTTTGGCGCCGCCAACATCATCTACATCATACACGTTGTGCCACATATCGAGCGACGATGCACTGCGTGACACAATATCCGCCGTCACCAACTTGGTGATTGATGCCATCGGCCACGCCATATCGGCATGCCACGCGCCAAGCACTTGTCCGCTCTGATTGTCAATGACGACAAACGCCGCCACGTCCATGGAAGGCGCCTCGACGCCATTGTGCATCGGCGGCAAAATCTCCGGACGATACGCGGAAAGCGACGGATATGCCCGCCAACCGTACTGCCGCGCCCAATCTTCAAGATCGATGAGAAATCCTGCCGCCGTTCCGGGAACCGCTCGCCCTGTCGCCTCAAACGCGAGCTGTAAATCCGGCCGCGCATTGTAAATTTCAAGAAGCTCCGGCGCCATGGCGTGCGCCGGCGCTGTTTCTAACAAAAGAAAAATAGCGAAAAATAATGTTGTGCCTATTTTTTTCATGCGACGAGTACGCGTCAAACGATCCGACACGTTATGCCGCATCGGGAAGATCTTCCTTTGTCTCCTCCTGTTTCGGCACGTCATCAGTACGTTCGGAATGCGAACCCAAACCCGCCTCCTCACGCTCCGCTTTTTCAAGCAAGTCCTCCGCGTCATAGCGATGCCGTTTGCGCTCCGGAACTTCGTTTGTATCAATAGCGATGTCTTCCGCGAACACCTCAATACCATCATCCTCGTCCACACGATGGCGATTGCCGACATCCGGACGGCGGTGATCATCAAATTTAAATCGTTTCATCATAGAAATCATTACCAGCGGCGTACTAAATCGACGCCCGTGTAAAAATATTTTAGAATCTCGTCGAACGCGGAGCCATCGTTTGCCATACACAGCGCGCCGCCAGCGGACAGACCTACGCCGTGCCCCCACATCGTTCGGCCCACCTCACAGGGAACCGCCACGCTCTTGGCATACGGCACATCGCGCCCCCACACCTGCGCAAAGTCGCGCGTGCGTCCGTCCGAGCGCGAAAAGTATGCCGCGACAATCGTCTCACCCGCATACTGCACCGTTACGCCCGCCGTGTCATTCACCGCTTTTACGACGCTCGGGCGCCGCACCTCGGCATTGTAGCCATGATACACCTGATCAGCCGCCGTGTTTTTCATGTCAATAAACTCTCCGTCGTACTTTGTTTTGTGTTCAAAGTGATACAGCGCATACGTGCGCGCCGCCGTCACTAAAGCCTCCAAATAGGCGGATGGAGCATCACCGCTCGTTTCATCAAGTCCGTAGAGATACCTATCAATAGGCAACTCGTTAATGATCCATGTTCGTTGGCGGCGCGTGTTGAATCGCAACTCCATGGTGTCGCGAAACAGATTATCGTTCCACTTGGTGCTGTACGAGCGCACGTCCGAGAAACTCGACAACGTGAAAATCGTGTCAGCACCATTCACGCCCTCGAAGCGAAGATACTCATCGGAAAGAAGGATGTTCCCGTTTGTCTCAAACACATATTGCGTACCGTTCCAGTTTGCACGCATCGCTTGACCGGCCGGAACGACGGCAAGTTCTTTTTTGCCGTCGCCCGTCACCACGCGCGTATCGCCGTTTGCCGTCAGAATCACCTCGGACACGACCGTATCAATGCCAATGCGGATACGCGGTTCTTCAATCTGGTCGCCCTGAAAAATGATAGCCTTGGTTTCGTTTACTGGCGCGTCGACGAGTTCGGATGCGCCGCTTGTAACCTCCACAGGAATCTCTATAACGCCCCCGGCCACTTCCGTGTCGTTTGCCACGAGCTGAAAACGCACGGTGTGTTGTCCGCGTGTCGAGGGCGCGCGAAAAGAAAAGTCCATAATCTCCGTTGTCCCGGGCGCCACTTTCGCTAAACGCGCGAGCGCAATTTTGCTCGAGACCCAAGAGGGATGATACGTTGCCGCCACGTCTTCGGCGGCCAGCGCTGTTTGCGCCGATGCAATAGCGTACGAGTTCCACACCGTCGTGCCGGTGTTCTTTGCCGCCACCTGTATGGCAAACGGCTGTCCCGCTTTTGCCACAACACGCCCTGCGGAAACCGCGACAATTTCAGCCTTGAATGCATCGGCGTCAACAACAGGCACGACGAAAGTTGATTCCTCCGCAACCGATGGACCAACGTTCATACCCACGGTAAAGATACCGCCCTCCATCCACGCCGCGTTTTCGACGGCCAATCGGAACGACTCCGTGAGCTCACCTTCAAAATTTGACGGCGCATAAACAGAAAAAACAAACGTCCCGATTTCTCCCGGGGCGACCGCTTCTTCTTGCAAAACGCCCGTCTGATGATCGCTTCGCCACGATGACCCTCGATACGGACTGACGTGATATTTTGGTTCCCATGTATACGCCGATACAAAAGTCTTGCCTTCTTTTTCCCATGTTTGCGTTCCAATGTTTTTGAGTTGAACGGTTATGTCCGCAGACTCACCTTCGGAAAGCGAGATAGACGACGGCGACACAGAAACGATGAGCACATTATAACTTCCGGCCGCGTGCGCGATCTTGATGCCAAAGAAGGCGTTGAATACATCGCCGACACCGAGTTGTTGCACGCGCGAAACCTCGCGATTCACGGGGGCTTCGCTCGTTATGGCGAACTCGAGAATTGCCAGACTCGACGCCAACGCCACCGTCACAAAAAGAGCCACGAGAATGTGCGAGGTCGTCTGCCAAACTTCAGACAGGCGCTCACGAACACTCTCGTGACACTTCCGTATGTGCTCCTCGTGCACGACGTGCGCATAAAGAAGCGAATCTTCTATAGCCGAAAGGCTGTATTCCATGTTTGTTTTGTGCTATGAGCTATTCATAACAAGCACAGTATACCCTGAAAAATCGCGTTTGTCAACGTGAATACGAAATGTGTTCAACAAGGAGAGGGTGGGAATGAGGGATTGGAAATTAGAAAAACCCTCTAACTTCCAACCTCCAACATCCAACCTGCTATACTT
>CAYHRP010000061.1:0-4938 GCA_964359145.1 uncultured Gammaproteobacteria bacterium
GATCATGGCCCTACAAAGACACGTCTTCTGCAACCGTCAATACGACAATTGGATTTGTGGAAAACGTTATGTGCACACCATAGAGTACATCATCTTGTGTGGTGGTCACCAGCGCATCGGCTGTACCAGCGTTCACGCTCACGATAGCGTTGCACGTTCCCTGTGCCGTGATGATCTCGTTTGGTGCGTACACGTCATTCACATTGTACCAAATAAGCAGTTCGTCGACACATCCCCAAACGGCGGCGCGAGCCGCAGAGGCTTGCGCGGCGTACACGCTAAGCTTCACGCGTTCCGTACTGAACGCTAAAAGTGCGACGCTTGCTCCTACCGCCACGAGCCCCAATATCAAGACAACGACAATACTCGCGACGCCTTGTCGCGTCCGTGTCATAACGTTGTCGTGCGGGGACGAAGCCATACGGTTGTCGTTTTTGTGGTTGTTCTTTGTCGATAGGCATCGCTCTCCTCGCCGCGGAGAGCCATCCCAAGTGTCACGCGAACACCTGTTGATACGCCGTCACCATTTTGCACGGACGCTACGGTCCACTCGGTCACGTCTACGGAAACGCTTGTCATCCAAACGGACACACCTCCTCGCGTCATACGTAAGCGCCCTCCAGTTGCATCGGCCACGACATCAATGGTCACGATCGCGCCGGACGCATCACGAAAGACGAGCGCGCCTTGAGACACGCCAAGCGTGGAGGCGCTTCGTTCAAAAACAGTTGCCTCCGCAAATTCGTGTTCCAAACGCCAAAGAATATGCTCGCTTTGCGCGTCCATTTCGGAAGATGGCAATGCCGCGCCTTGAATACGAACCGTCTGCACCAAGAAAATAGTCATACCGGAAAGTAGAAAAGCAAACACACCAATGTAGATGAGGAGTTCGAGCAATGTTATCCCGCGTAATGCGTACATACGTACATCCGTTTAGCTCGGTGGAACAAAGGGGTCTGTCATGAGCGTCGAACCATCGCTAAACATGATGGTCACGGTCAGCGTCGTTCCCGACATCGGCGCGCTAAACTGCACTTTGTGCATTTCAATCGTTTCGTCGTCGTCAAGGGTGACGTTCTGAATGTTGAGTTCCGTTCCTGTGGTTTGCGAACCAAGCGGCGTTCCCGGCCCCGAAGCAGACCACACCTTCGTCTCCGCCAAAAACATCTGATCCACTTGCGTTCCATTATCCCACGTGAGTGTCACGCGATCGATAATTACCGACGCTTCCCCGTCATTCTCGATATACAGATTGCGCAACTGTTTCCCGCCGTGCCAATTCACCTGCGACAAATCAAACGTCACTTGCGAAGCTTGTTGTGGTTGAAAACAGGATCCGCCGGGTGCGCTCCAGCGCGTGCGGTGCGTGGATTGCGTTTGTGTGTGCTCCCGTCCACCACGATCTGTCCATGTCACTGTTGAAGTTAGTGAGACGCTATCGCTATCGGACGTTCCCGAAGCGCTCACCACGCAATTTCCGTCGCGTGGCACGGCCGAAACGGCAACACTTCGTGTCATCCCGTTTGGCAATGTCTCCGTTTGCCCTGAAAAAATAGACCACGCGCCGCCGGAGAATGAGAGAGCGCCCGTTGTTCCCGGAATCAAATCCTCAAACGTCATTGAACGCATTGCCGACAATCCTTCGTTCATGGACCACAGCGCTTCGTGCCGCTCGATAACGGTTTGTGTTGATCGTACGAGGGCAACGTGCAGAGAAAGCAGAGCCGACAACACAACCGCCGCAATACCAATAGAAATAAGCACCTCGAGAAGAACGCTCCCTTGTGTTTTATTCATGCGTAATATCGCCATATGGAGAAACAGTAAACGTCCCTTGTCGTTCTTGCGTGCGCACAACGACCGACCCGTAGAGCGCCGCATCGGACGAGAATGGTGCAAAGACAACTTCGTGCTCGTTACCGGTTGGAATACCCGGCCCAACAAAGGCGGACGACACCACCGTTACGCTCGACGGAAAGGTTGTCACAGAATCGTAGGACACATCCCGCAGAGCATACGACGCTCCCGCAAAAACGGTCACGTTGGACAGAACGCGCGTCCCTTCGTCAAACTCAAGATGCACTCCCCAAGGAAAACCGCCGCGTCCGAGTTGCGCCTCGGCGCTTGCCGTCGTGAACGCGCGAAGAAGCTGCGCAGAACTTTGCGCGGCGCGCACGGATTGAGATGCACCGGACATGGCTTGAAATCCAATCGCAAAAATGATGGCAACGATAGCCACCGATAGAACCGCTTCCATCAAGGTAAATCCGTGCATGACAGACACACTATTTATATTTTTCCCACCACTTGATAAATCGGCGAGATAATGGAGAGCGCGAGCGTCCCAACCAACACGCCGATTACCACGAGCAGAATGGGTTCAAGCAAGTTGGAAAGGTTGCGCATCGTATCGTCAATTTCTTGTTCGTAAAACTCTGCGACATACGTCATCATCTCTCCGAGCGCGCCAGACTCCTCTCCCACGCGCGTCATGTGAACGGTGATTTCCGAAAACTCGCGCCTATGCATTTGCATGAACGAGGCGAGCGACCGTCCTCGTTGAACCTCTTGCGCCATATGCGTGAGTAGGAGTTGGTATCGCGCATTTTTGAGGACAGACGTTGCGATAGGCAAAATATCGCTGATAGTGGATCCGCTGTTGAGCATCGTGCCGGTCACCCGCGCGAATCGCGCAAGATTCGTGTTGCGCATAATCCTTCCGACGATTGGAATCAGGAGCCACACGCGATGGAGAAACGGTTGGAGGGGTTTAATTTTCCGCACGACCGCTACAACGATGACGAACAGAACAAACCCGAGCGCGACCAGTCCTCCGTGATGTTCAAACAACTCCGCGAGCCAAAGCAATGCCCGCGTCGTCCACGGAAGCTCAACGTCGAGCGTTCTAAACACATCGGTAATGTTTGGCAGTATGAAAACGACGATGCCGACGGAAAGTATCACGGCGCCCACAAGGATTATTGCCGGATACATAAGCGCTCCGCGCACTTTTTGCCGCAACGTGTGTTCTTTTTGAATCTGTTCCGCCAAGTGATCCAGATTGCGTTGCAGAGTTCCCGATGCTTCTCCCGCTCCGACAAGATTGATGTAGATGGAACTGAATACCTGCGGAAATTTCCCAAAACCCGATGCGAGTGTTTCGCCGCCACGAACGCCTTGTAAGAGCTCCGCCATAATCTTTTTGAGCGGCCCGCGGCGCGACTGGTCAGCGATAATGGAGAGCGCATCGTCCATCGCCAAACCGGAATGCAAAAGAACGGACAGGTATTTGGTGAGCATCAGACGATCCGCATGCGACAAGCGAATGGTAAGACGATCCAATAAAGATACAGAGGCAACGTGGCGCGTGGGCTGTTTCTTGGCGATATTTTTTGCCGCCGCGATCGGAGAAGATGCGGTCGGCTTGTTTATTTTTGTCTGCTGTTTTTTCATGTTATTCACTCATCACGCGCACAAGCTCCTCGATGGTTGTCACTTGCTCGCGCACCTTTAAAACGCCATCTTGCGCAATCGTCGTCATCCCTTCCCGAATGGCCTGCTCTTGAATAGTATCGGCATCAGCTCTATCAACAATCAACTGTTGAATCGCTTTGGTGTTTTCGAGCACCTCATAGATGCCAACACGCCCTCGATACCCCGTGTCGTTGCACTCCGTACACCCCATAGCCTCGGCCACCTTGATTTCCGTCTCTCCCTCAACGAATAACTGATCAAGCAATGGACCAGACAAGATCCGTTCCACATCGCTCCTCTGCACCACTTTTACTTTTTGACACACGCGACACACGCGGCGAACCAAGCGTTGCGCAATAGCGACAATCAACGTTGAGGAAATGAGAAACGGCTCCACTTCCATGTCGATGAGCCGCGGCATCGTTGCCGCCGCGTTGTTCGTATGAAGGGTCGAGAGCAGTTTGTGACCCGTGAGCGCCGCGTTGACGGCGATACCTGCCGTCTCCTCGTCGCGAATTTCGCCGACCATGATAATGTCGGGATCCTGCCGTACAATCGAGCGCAGCCCCGTTGCGAACGTCAACTTGGCCGCAGGATCTACCTGACTTTGACTCACCCCTTCGATGTCATACTCCACGGGATCCTCAATAGTGGCGATGTTCACCTCGCGTGTATTCACAATCTCCAAAATAGCATAAATCGTTGTCGTTTTTCCCGATCCTGTAGGCCCGGTTGCCAATATCATCCCCCACGGGCGCGCAATGGCAGACTGCACTCTTTTGAGATCCGATTCGGCAAACCCCAACTGCTCCAAACTCAATGCGTGCGACTCTTCGGACAAGAGACGAAGAACGGCCTTTTCTCCGTTGGTGATGGAAATGACCGAGACACGCACGTCCACGGGACCCGACGGCGATGTGAACTCATAGCGACCGTCCTGCGGAGCGCGGTGCTCGTCGGTACGCATGCGCGTCATGATCTTGAGCACGGCAATCACCTGTCGGTGCAAGTCGTGCGGGATGCGGAACACGTCGTGTAAAATTCCGTCCACGCGGATACGTACCACGGCGTCTTTATCTTCAGGTTCAAGATGCACGTCCGACGCGCGCGCCGCATGAGCAAATTCCATGAATCCGTTGAAGAGTTTTATTGCCACATCGTGCGATCCCGATCCGCTCACCGCTCCACGAATCATGGTCTCAACCTGCTCACGCGTCACAGAGGGCGCGCTTGGCTTAGACTTCATCGTCGCCGTATTATTTTTCTTTGTGAGTTTTTTCTTCTCTTCTTGCGACATACTAGTCGTAAGTATATCGTAAACGTACGACTCCGTACACGGACGAAACATTATCCACATGCCCTTACACCAAACATAAATAATCGCGCTATACTATAGATATCACCCTATCAAATGGAACTCCATCATTCATGAACATGGCAAACTCTTTGCTCTTCACATCAAAA
>CAYHRP010000062.1:0-4895 GCA_964359145.1 uncultured Gammaproteobacteria bacterium
AAAAAATCCTCAATGTACCGACTGGTACATCTGCGGTTTTTTGACGTTCCAGAGCTACAGATTTTGCTCATGTTCAAGAATGCTAAGTCCTGTTTCATGGTGTGACATCTATGCGCCTCCATTCTATCGTGAAACGGAAGACAGGTCGATGGCGTTCTTGTTGATAGTCAATAGAAGATGCGTCTCGGACGGATGATTGATGAGAAAGTCGGCCACAAGGTCTGTGATATGTGTTTGCACCTGGTGCTTGACGTTGCGGGCGTTGGCTTTGCGTGTCGCATGATCACCAAGCACATGCGATACAACGCTTGCTCTCCATTTCAAATCGATATCTTGGCGGTGAAGCTGTTCCTTGAGAGAGGAGAGCTCGCATTGCACGATGCGTTTGAGCGATGTCTTATCGAGCGGCTGAAACACTTGGATGTGGTCGATGCGGTTCAAGAGTTCCGTGCGAAAGCGATCCTTGAGCGTAGCGCGAATGTTCTCAATATCGAGCGTGTCCGATTCTTGAAATCCGATGGCGCCGTTTTCAAACAGTTCCGCGCCCACGTTGGACGTGAGAACGATGAACGCTTGGCGAAACGAGATTGTACGGCCGGTGGCGTCGGTGAGCTGTCCGTGCTCGAGGATTTGCAGAAGGAGGTGATGCACATCCGCGTGCGCTTTTTCAATCTCATCAAACAGGACGACCGTGTTTGGGCGCTGTTTGACAGCGTCGGTGAGACGCGCCGTGTCACGATACCCCACGTATCCAGCGGGCGATCCGATGAGCTTGGATACGGAATGGCTCTCTGCAAATTCACTCATATCGAGTCGAATGAGCGACTTTTCGCTATGAAATACCTGAAGCGCGAGCTGACGCGCCAGTTCGCTCTTGCCCGTGCCAGACGGCCCCACAAACAGAAAACTTCCGAGTGGTCGCGCAGTTGATTGAATCCCAAGCGCGGCGCGGCGCACGGCGGCGGACACGCGATCAATGGCCTCATCTTGTCCAAAAATTGCACGCTTGAGGTTTACGGAAAGATTGGCAAGCGCCTTTCGTTCGTCGGCCGCTACCGCCGATACGCGCGCTCCTGTTTTGCGCTCTATCACGCGCGCAATCATCTCGCGCGTGACGGCGCCGTAATGCGCTTCCCGCTCGGCGGCGCGAGCTTCTTTGATCTGATCTTCCAAGACATCCTCCTGTTGTTTGTGTAAACTCGCATCTAGAAACCGCTCCTCAACTACAGCAAAGCGCTTTTGATCTCGCAGAGCGCGCAGTTCATTCACGAGATTGCGCCATCCTGCCTCGGTAACTTGCGAGACGCGCAACATGGCGGCCGCTTCGTCAATCAAATCAATCGCCTTATCCGGGAGAGCGTTGGTGTGGATGTGCTTGACACTGGCTTGCACCGCGAATCGGAGCGTGTCGTCCGGAATCGCGACGTGATGATGTTCCTCGTAGCATGAGGCGACGCCGCGCAAAATCTGGAGTGTCTCTTCTTCGCTCGGTTCGTCTACCCGGATCATTTGGAATCGTCGCTCAAGCGCGCCGTCGGACTCGATGGACTTTTTATATTCTGCCGCCGTGGTTGCGCCAATACAGCGTATCCATCCGCGCGCCAGCGCCGGTTTGAGCATGTTGGCGGCATCGAGTGATCCGGACGCGGAACCGGCGCCCATAACCATGTGCACCTCGTCTACGAACAAGATGATGTCTGGTTGGTCGCGCACTTCGTCAATCATCTGCTTCATGCGCCCCTCAAACTCTCCGCGATACACCGTGCCGGCGATGAGACTCCCTAAATCAATAGAAAAGATACGTTTGTTAAGGAGGGCGGCCGGCACGTTGCCCTCCACGATACGCCGCGCGAGGCCCTCCACGATGGCGGTTTTGCCAACGCCCGGTTCGCCGACAAGGATAGGGTTGTTTTTTGTGCGCCGCGACAGAATTTCAATGGTGCGGTCTATCTCATCGTCGCGTCCTATAACCGGATCAATCGTCGTCAGTGCGTCGCTTGTGGTAAGTTCCGTAGCAAAGTATTCGAGCGTCGGAGCGTTCGTGTGTGCAAAATCTTCGTCCAAATCGCGTTCATGTTCCGTATCGTCATCGCGCTCTTTTGTCTTGCGCGCCTCGTCCTTGGGAGTTTGTGCTACCTGCGGGAATGCTTTCGTTCCCTTCATAATGAGGTTGAGTTGTCCGCGGATCTCATCGAGGTTAATCTTGTTTTGCTTGACGAATGAAGCAATGTGAGGACTGCTCACTTGTAAAATGCCCGCTACCAAATGTTCGGTTCCAACGTAGCGATGCTCGTACACGGTGGCGGTGAGCACGGCTTTCTCTATCACGCGTTTTGAGGCTTCCGAGAGGCGGGGAAGCGCGTCTGTGGCCGACGCGAATTCGTCGGAAACTGTGGCGTGGACGCCAAAGAGTTCACGCAAGGCTTCGGGATTGATGCCGGACTTTCGCAAAATCTCCGCGCCGACCGAGCCGCTCTCGGAGGCAACTCCCCAGAGCAAATGTTCTGGCGCAATCGTATCTGCACCGTTTTCGGCAACCAAAACTAGCGCGCGCGTGAGGACGTTCTTGAGATGGGTTGTAAATTTTTCGACGATGTCGCTCATACGACAATATCTTATGTAGAGTTGAGGAAAGATAAATGAGCATTAAGGAGCTCGCATCTTTATTCTTTTACAATTTACATCTTGCGCAACCTCGCGATTCTTTCATCAACCGGCGGATGCGTGGCAAAGACGCGCGTCAAGAACGAGGGTTTGAATGGCTCCTTAATGAAGAGGTGCGCCGTGGCGTGCGTGGCGCGTTTGAGCTCAAGCGGATCGTTCTTGAGTTTTTCAAGCGCGGAGGCAAGGCCTTCGGGATAGCGCGTGAGAAGGCTTCCGGACGCATCGGCAAGGTACTCGCGTTGTCGTCCAATCGCCAGCTGGATGAGTTTACCAATCAAAGGCGAGAGAATGAGCAGGACGATACCGACGATGGCGAGCCAACCGCCGCCGCGACCGCCGCCGCGCTTGTTACCGCCGATGGCAAATCGCGTCGTGAGGTCTCCAAGAATGGCGAGCGTGCCAACGAGCACGACGACGAGCGTCATAAGTTGTATGTCCCAGTTTTTGATATGCGACATCTCGTGCGCGATGACGCCTTCGAGTTCGGTTTTGGTGAGGCGTGTGAGGAGCCCGCGCGTCACGGCGACGACGGCATGTTCAGGATTGCGCCCGGCGGCAAACGCGTTCATGGCGTTATCCTCGATGATGCCAACGCGCGGCATGGGAAGTCCCGCCGTGATGGCGAGTGTCTCTATTGTATTCCACAGGAGCGGATGGTCTTCTTTTTCAATGAGACGCGCTCCCGATGTCAGTAGCGTCACGCGGTCGCTTGTGTAAAAACTTATGAGGGCGTAGAGACTCGAAATGACGCCGGCCAAAATGAGCCCGCCGATGGGATCTCCCTGTGCGGCGCCGTATCCGTAGCCAGCAAGGGAAATCAAAACAATAAAAACCACGATGAGGATGACACTGCGGCGTTTATTTGAGGCGATCTGGTTGTACATGGGGTATCTATTCCCGAATATCATGACTTCAACGCCGCCTCCACATTCGGCACGGCGCGCTCGCTCTCGTCAGCGAGCTCAAAAAATTCGCGCACTTTGAATCCCATCGCTCCGGCGACCATCACGGCTGGGAACTTCTGAATCGTCGTATTGAAGTCGCGTACTTGCCCGTTGTAAAATCGGCGAGCGGCTTGTATCTTATCTTCGGTGGCCGTGAGCTCGTTTTGCAGCTGCAAAAAGTTTTCGTTTGCGCGCAATGCGGGATACGCTTCGGAAACCGCAAAGAGCGACTTGAGCGCTGACGTGAGCATATTCTCGGCTTGCGCAAGCGCCTTTGGATTGCCGGAGCTTTGAGCTTGCATCGCGTTTGCGCGCGCTTGGGTGACGCTCTCGAGCGTCTCGCGTTCGTGCGTGGTGTACCCCTTTACGCTTGCAATGAGATTTGGAATGAGATCGTGGCGGCGCTTGAGCTGGACGTCGATGTCCGACCAGCTTTCGTCAACACGGTTGCGCCGTGTAACGAGGGCGTTGTAGAGAAACAGGAAAAACGCCGCAATCACGATGACGACGGCCAGAATGATGATGAGCGCGGTGGTTGGCATAGAGTAGCTTTTGGCTGCTGGATTATTTGATGAATTTTCAGTAATCTTTTAGAGATCTCCGTAACCCTATATTCGCACGTATTTCAAGTAAATGCAACCTTATGGTTCATTGTATCAACATCTCAAAAAAACGGCTCTTTGTTTTTGATTTAGATCAAACTTTAGCGGAAAGTAAGACGCCGATGGACGCGGAAATGGACGCGCTATTGTCGCGCCTTTTGGCGGTGTGTCCTGTAGCCGTCATTGGCGGCGGATGGTTTCCCCAGTTTGAGACGCAACTGCTTGAACCACTTTCGTGTTCACCTGATTTACTCAAACGTTTACACGTGTTCCCAACGTCCGGCTCATGTTATATGCGCTATGGCAATGAGTGGGAAGAGGTGTATCGGCACGAAATCGCGCTTGAGGATCGCGCACGCATCAAGGCGGTGTTTGAGCGCGCGTTTCAGGAGATTGGCTATGAACATCCGAAGGAAACCTTTGGCGAACTCATTCAAGACCGTGGAACACAGGTCACCTTTTCCGCGCTTGGTCAGCAGGCTCCCGTTGAGAAAAAGTACGCATGGAAAGGTTCGGCGCTCGATAGGCGGCACGAAATAGCTACGGCGATGCGACCGCATCTTTCAGACTTTGAAATCAAGATTCCGGGGACGACGTCGATTGATGTCACTATGAAGGGCATCGACAAGGGCTACGGCGTTTTACAGATGTCCGAGCGGCTTGGTGTTCCCATTGAGGCGATGGT
>CAYHRP010000063.1:0-4851 GCA_964359145.1 uncultured Gammaproteobacteria bacterium
CCGATCATGTGATTGACATGGGGCCGGAGGGTGGCGTGCGCGGTGGGTGTGTGGTAGCGGCGGGGACGCCGGAAGCCGTCGCGAAGGTCGCCGAGAGTTTGACGGGGCTGTATCTCAAGCACGAACTCAAGCGATTTCCGGCGCGCGCGACAAAAACTGATGTGTCGAAGAAAAGGGTTCGCGCAAAGGAAGTAGTGGCCGTATGATTGACAGGGTGTCTGTTTACTGATAAGACGACGACATTCATCCATCCATCACTTTACTTATGTTACTTATGACTTTTTCATGGAAAAAGAGTGGGGCATTTGTCCTCGCTTTAGCCCTCACTCTGGTCGGTATGCCGGCGTGGGGAGGAAGCGCGCAAACGTTTTCTGATGTGCGCGTGACGTCGTCCTTTTCTGTGCCGACGCACGCAACGGCCGTTCTGCAACAAACGGGAACGCTCCAAAAAGTAGGTAACGCGACCATTGCCTATGAAGTCTCGCCGAGTATGGCGATCACGATGGTTACTGTTTTGCGCCAGAACAAAGAAGCGCGCGTTGATGGTGTACCCGTGTCGGCGCTTTCTGCTCGGACGATTTTGCAAAACCAAAACCGCATCGTGTGGGTGGAGGCAACCGATCGTCCGGCGCGATTTGACGTGTACGAGCTTGACATAGAACAGGGCGCGCGCGTGCGTCGCTTTGACGACATATTTCTTGGCAGTGCCTCGAACGTCAATGTGCGTGTGGACGGCACGACTTTCTATTTCGAGGTGCAGAACGTCAAAACGCTTACGAACGGACTTCCGCAAGTTGAGATTCTGCGCGCCACATCCACAAGCGGACACACGGAGGCGGTGAATGAAATGTGGCGCAATCAGTTTGAGACCATCGAGGATGTGAATGATGGCCGTGTGGTGACGCGCGTCATCTTTGAGAACGGCGATCAGGAATTGTGGATGCATAAGGGCGGAGTGTCGCGCGCTATTCCGGACAGTTACACGGTGAACGGCTATCTGCTTGGAACGCAGTTCGTGGGAAACACGGTGGAGTTTTTCCGCTATCAACGGCTGATGCGCTATGACATTGCCTCGTGGAAGACGGAGGCACTGTCGGAGCGTTTGATGTGGGAACGCGATATCATGGCGCAAATGGATCGCTTCGTGGCATCCGATGGCGCTCTGTTTTTTGTGACGTACAACGAAAATGACGGCCGCCATTACGTCATGCGTCGTAAATCGGGCGTAACAACGACCATCAGTCCATGGGGAGGGTCGCCGTTTGTCTTGAACGGAACGTTCGTCTCGTTTGCTCGCGCCGATCAGTTTGCCAATGGGTACGACACCTATCATTTGCAAACGGGCATTCATGTATTGCATGACGGTGGTATTCAATGGATAGATGCTTACTCTAGTGCGCGTGTGGTCGTCGACAATGCCGGCCGTGTGATTTGGCAGAAGGGCGCTTTCAACCGTGTTGTCGGAACAGCACCTCAAGGTCGCGCCTATCTTGTGGACGATACGCATGTGGCGATTCCACAGGGATCGAACAAGCCTCTTATGTTTGTGACAGTGCGACCGCAATCATGGCTCTTGCGCAACGACGCCACGTTTGCAAAGTTTCCGGGGAGCACAACTGTCTATCTGTTCAAAGACGGAAAGCGCTACACGGTGCCAAATGAGGATGTGTTCTATTCGTGGGAAAGAGACTTTTCGCGCGTCGTGGACATGGCGCTCGTGAACACGAACGCGTATGTGGACGGCGGTCTGGCGCCGTACGCGCCAGGCACGATGATCAAAGCGCCCGGCCGGAGTACGGTGTACACGGTGTGGCACAATCAGTACGTTAGTCCGATTCTGAATGAAGCGGCGGCGTTGGAAAATCATGGCCCGCGTTGGTGGCTCAATGTGCACAACGTCTCTCAAGCGCAGATGGATCGTTATAGCATCGTGACAGCCATGTCAATGCCAGAATAAGTAAGGGAAAACAAAAAGCGGGCGCAATGCCCGTTTTTTGATTGCTTATTTTTCAAGCGGGATTTCTTTGAGACGGCGTTTCTTTTTGTCGCGCTTGAGATACCAGAGCTTGGCGCGGCGGACGCGATATTGCTTGAGCACTTCGATGTCGCGCACATGCGGTGACGCGAGCGGATAGATTTTTTCAACCCCGACGCCGTCTGACACCTTGCGCACCGTCATGGTGCGGCCGATGCCACTGCTGTTCAGCGCAAGAACGGTTCCTTCAAACATCTGCACGCGCTCGCGCTCTTCGCCTTTGGCGTTCAAGTCTTTGATGACCTCGTGCACACGCACGACCATGCCGGGCTTGATGTTGCGGTGTGGAAATGTTTCGGCCATCATCGCCGCTTCCTCCGTGCTTTGCACAACCTCGGCTTTCGGAGCGGCCGTACTTTCCTCCAGATTCTCGATTCCGGGTTCTTGATTCTCCTCTTGTGTCTTTACTTCGTCATTCATACGCTGTTGATAATGTTGCCAGATACTATCGGGAGACGCGATTTTTGTCAAACCTGTGAGCTTTTTTGCGAGCTTTCCCATGCTTTTGCCGCCTTGATAACACGTTCTGCTACATCTTCTGGAGACACGGCAGTGGTATCAAGCACAAGGTCGAATCGGCTCTTGTCATCCCAGTGGATGCCATAATACTTTTCATAGCGGACGTTGTCGGAGGCCGAACGCTTGGCGGCTTGGTGGCGTACTTCCTCTGCGGAGGTATACGGCTTTTCGCTCGTCCGCGCGCCTTCTTTCGAATGCGCAAACATGCGCCGCGCCCCCTCATCGGGATCAACGTCCAAAAACACTTTGAACGAATGGGGGATGAAGTACCATGAGATACGTCCGTCGATGATAAAGTTGTCTTCTTGTTTTCCAAGAGTGCGCTGATGCTCATCAACCGGAACGTCCGTTTCATCCGATGTTTCGCCGAGCGTGTTCCACGCGTCGATAGTCATGCCGCGTTCTTGCGCTAGGTGACGTCGCAGATCGCCCATGGAATAGCGGTTGAGGTTCAGCGCGCCCTCAACGAGACGGCCGACGGTGGATTTGCCGGAGCCGGGAGCGCCGGAAAGAGTGATAATCATAGGCGGTGCAACGTGTCGATGAGTTGTGTGAGCTCGCTTGGCAGAGGCGCGGTGAATGTGCGCGGTGCATTTTCGCTCGGAAGCCGTACCGTGAGCGATTCCGCATGGAGCCACAATCGCTCGAACGAAATGCGTTTTTGATTTCGGATGGCATAGAGCGGATCGCCGACGATCGGGTGTCCCATCGAGTGCATGTGCGCGCGAATTTGATGCGTGCGTCCGGTCTCGATTTCAATATCGAGCTCCGTGGCGTTCGCGTAGCGCTGGCGCACCGTGTAATGCGTGATGGCATCTTTGCCCTCCTGCGATGAGGGACGCGCGACCATGCGGCCTTGCTTCTGCGAGCGCGCAATCTTCCGCGCGACGGTTCCAACGTCGTTTTCCAAAGAACCTTCCACGAGGGCGCGATACTGCTTTTTCACCGTACGATTTTGAAACTGCGCTTTAAGATGTACAAACGCGCTTTGTGTTTTTGCAATAAGGAGTACGCCGGAGGCCATACGATCGAGCCGATGCACAATACCGGCGCGCCGCGCTGGATCATCACCCACGGTTGCGATGCGACGGTCGTGACGTATGGCCGCTTGCATGACCGTGTCTTCGTCCGAATGCTCGTTTGGATGTACCAATGCGCCGGCGTGTTTGTTGATGACGAGCACGTCGTCGTCTTCAAAGAGGATGTCGAGGGAGATGTTTTGATGCGGATGAAGGATGCGATGAAAAAAGGTTTTGAGCGAATGGCCGCGCCTGTCATCTTGTTCACGAACAGATGTTTTATGATGGAGAGGGAGCGATTTGTCCTCCGTAGCCTTGGCAAAGGACGAAACAATCTTAATCTCATCGCCAGCCTTAAGTGTGCGATGCGGTACACGTTCTTCGATGTCGTTGACATACACGCGGCCTGTTTTTATCGTCTTCTGCACATGCGAACGCGAATCCAAAATCTGTCGCGTCAAAAACACATCCAGCCGCACGCCCGCATCAAAACTGTCAACCGTAAGTCGCTTGTTCATGGCGCCACTCTATCAGATGGGCTTATAGATGTCACCGTATGATATAATGCGCGCATGGAGATGGAACCACTGATGATCGCCGGACTGATTCTTGCGATGGCGGCTGTGCTGGCATTTGGCGCTTGGCGTGTTCGAGTCGGCATGTCCGACACGGATGCAAAGGTCTTTGGCGCGTGGCTCGGAGTCACGAAAAACTTTGTGGGGGAGGAAATCCCCATAGCGTATACTTTTCTCACCGGATCGTACTCTATTCGACCGTCAAGCAGTTTTCCTTCTCCGTTTGAAACGGGACGGTATACAACGGAGCGGGGTGATGGTGAAGAAATCATCGTGCATCTTGTTCCAAAGAAAACGGTCAAAAACGCGCCTATTGGAGGACTTGGCGCTGTGCGCAATGTCCGTGTTGTTCAAACAAAGCGCAACGGAATAAGAGTTCTCATCTTCTCTAACGGAACGGTGTTTACAAATACATCGCTCGAAACATATTTTCCTCAAGTATGAGTATGGCAAAGAGTAGAACAATTCGCGGAACATTTCAGCTCGCCAAGGGTGGCGCTATGGTGGGAGGCCTGTTTATTCCGGACACATTTTTTGGTGATAGCGACGTCTACAACGGCAAGATGGTAGAGATTGTTGGTGTCTTTGATGTCGTGCAAGGCCAAGCGCAACCAAAAGACCCCTCAACGGAGGGGTATGTGCAAACGTTCGAGGGGTCGCGCAGTGTTTTGGTGGAGCTCCAGTCTATTCGTGTCGTGGACTA
>CAYHRP010000064.1:0-4841 GCA_964359145.1 uncultured Gammaproteobacteria bacterium
GTTACAAGAATGGAGGTTCCATTTTTGAGTGAGGTCGATGCAGATGCGCACGCATCTGAAACACAAAATCTTCTTCATCGTTGATGAAGTGAAAGGAGGTGACATACATGCCAGCAAAACGAAAAGTCGCGAAGCGTAAGCCTGCCAAGCGCAAGGTTGCTAAGAAACCAGCGCGCCGCAAGGTTGCAAAGCGCAAGGTTGCGAAGCGTAAGCCTGCCAAACGCAAGGCCGCTAAAAAGCCTGCCAAGCGTAAAGTCGCGAAACGCAAGGTTGCGAAGCGTAAGCCTGCCAAACGCAAGGTTGCAAAGAAGCCTGCCAAGCGCAAGGCTCGTCGACGCAAGTAAATTCTGTCCCGGGACAGAATCAAACACGCCCTATGCTTGTGGGCGTGTTTGTTATGTTGGCTGCTGGTAAAACTATAGTCATCACACTATGAAACAGGACTTAGCATGCATGAAAAGAGATGACATCCGCCGCTCTGCAGGGGCAAAAAACCGCAGATGTACCCTCGGTACATTGAGGTTTTTTTGCACCGAAGAGCAAGGAGATCGCTCTTTTCATACATGATGGAATCCTGTTTCTTAGTGTGATGACTATAGCAGTGAGTGGCCAGTCGCGAATTGCGCCGTGAGGAGAACTATTGATCAGCGTCATTTCGTCATACGCATCACGCATGACGCAATGTGCCAACGCATGCTACGTCTTGCACCATCAGCGAGACTGCCAATCGTTCGGCGATCAAAACTTCTTCGGGTGTATTCACGCCAACACCTTCTTCGGCGGAACACAGTGACGTTGCAACGCCTGCGCCATGCTTCACGGCAAGAGCAATCAGATCGGTGAGCAAAAACTCTTGCTTAGGATTCTCGTCCGAAAGCTGTGAAATGTTTTTCCACAACCACGGCCCATCAAAACAATACAGCCCGTTGTTCACTTCTCTCACCAATCGTTCGTCATCGGTACAGAGTTTATGTTCGCGAATCGCGAAGACGGCTCCGTTGGCATCTCGCAGAATACGACCATAGTGTGTGTATACCGCGCGCCAATCGTCATAATCTGGCAGCACAACCGTTGTCATGGTAATCGCAACCTCGTTCTGTTTGTGTCTTTCAACAAGTTCGCGAATCGTTCGCGGCGCGTACAATGGATGATCGCCGTAAAACACAACGACATTTTTGACCAATGCAAGCGCCTCTTGCGCCACCATGACGGCATGCCCTGTACCGCGTTGCTCATGCTGAATGATAAATTCTGCACGATCACCAATGTGCTGTTTGAGCGTGTGCAAATCGTGGCCAATCACCACCGCCGGTTTTTCATCAACGCCGGACAACTTCACCGCTGAAAAGATGCGGTCAATAATCGGGATCCCATCAACAGTGACCATGGCCTTTGGAACTGGGGCCCCCATACGCGAACCTTTTCCTCCAGCCAGAATGAGTACACGAGTTTGCATAGGAGAACATTTTAGCATACAGGAAAAGATATGCGGAGTGCGTATAGATATCACCCTATGAAACAGGACTTAGCATTCTTGATGTGTTCCCCAAAGCATGAGCAATGGGAATACTCGGGTATTCCAAACCAAAGAGCTCGCCGTGTGGCGAGCTCTTGTATTCGTTCCTAGTTGAGTTTCGTTCGCATCTTCATGGTGACCGGAGGCAGAACGAGATCGCTTGCCTTCTCTATGCTCGCGCCGAAGCTGAATCTTGGGAAGAGCGTTGGCGGCACATCGATTACGTAGCTGGCCCACGCGGCTCCGTAGAGTTCCTTCGCCACCGCTTCAGACGCAACCCATCGCAATATTGGTTTGAACGCATCGTCCGGATTAGAGGTAACCGCGTACGTCTTTGGATCCGACTGAATCTTCACGAGCACAACACCCGGCTTTGGCAACATTGATCCTTCAAGCGGCAAGGCAGAGAGCGTTGCGTCCGATACCGTCTTTAGTCCGCTAAATGAATCTTGCCATGTGAAGTAGGTTTGCCCATCAATGAACGGTCGGCGCGTAAACTTGCCTGTCACATAGTAGACCGTGCTAAAGCTTGGGGACTTGATGTAATCGCCCGCCACAACCGCCGTGATGTTCTCGAGCTTCCCTGTAACCGGTGACAGTCCTTGTCCCGAAGGCGCCGTGTAAGCTACGGAAGATGCAAGCGCCACGAACGTGAACGATGGACTTCCGTTTACAAGTCCGTTATAGGTTAAGCGCAAATCCTTGATGCCATCACTATCCGTGTCAAGATCTTGCGTTTCGCCCTTGTTGATGGTCAAAGTAACTGGATCAGAGGAGATCGTGAGCGTCGCTTGCGCGTCCGTTGCCGCTGAAACGTTCACGGTATGCGTTGAGGCACCAACACTTACTGATGTTGCCACACCAATGCTCAATGCGGTACTCGTGCTTTCGCTGGCTTCCGACGAGGTATCAGCCGTCGTGTCGGCTGTGCTATCCGAGCTTGTGCTTGATGACGATCCACCACCTCCACCACCGCCGCCACCGCCGGATGTCGTTGTCATGGAACTGGTCAGTCCCGTGCTCTGGTTCCCGTTGGTGTCGTTTGTACAAACAGCAATGTAGTAGGTCGTTCCCGAGCTCAAGCTCGTCAAAGTTGCGTTCGTGCTAGAGGTCGTTGTCGTGGTGCCGGACGTACAATCAGAGAGTGATGTCGTTGCGTATGCCACCGTGTAATTGTTCAAGTTGTCAAGCGATGTACTGCCGGTTGTCAACGTTGGCGCCGTCCATGAGAAATCGACCTGGTTTGCCGAACGAGCTCCAGGTGAAAATCCACTTGGCGCGTTTGGCAGGAAGTCAGATGACGCTACCAAAGCATTGTACCCGTACGTTCCGCCATAGTACCCATAACTCCCCGCGCTTTGATTCAAAGCCTGTACAGATTGATTTACTGCCATCGACCCTGCAACAAACAATGCAAACACAACCATTCCCACAATGCGCTGTCCACGTTGCGATTGAAGCATTGAAAACGGTCGCTTTTTGTGTTCAATTGACATAGATTTCTATAAAAAAACTTTATTTGATGTTAGTGCAGTATATCACAGAAACAAAACAGTAAATAGAATCTATCCACAGGTAATCCTCTACGATCATTGGGGGGCATAAACGAACTGGCAAACGACATCAAGTTGAGAGTGCAGAAAAATATTCTTTTTACTGTCATTGCGAGGCGCCTTGGCGCCGAAGCAATCTCGTATTTATTCGAAAAATATGAGATTGCCTCGCCCCTTCGGGGTTCGCAATGGCAGTTTTCTACATTCTTAGATTGCTTCGCTACGCTCGCAATGACGGAAAGAAGTGCTCGCAATGACGGAAAGAAGTGCTCGCAATGACGGAGGAGGCACTCGCAATGACACTCTGTTTCCAGTCATTGCGAGGCGCTTTGGCGCCGAAGCAATCTTGCGTTAGATTGCTTCGTGAACTTATAAAAGTCCGTCATCGCGATACGACCTATCCGTCCATAAATGATAGTCTTCGCGCCGATGCGTTCGAAAATCATCTTCGTCCAAGCGCCGCAACAAATCGTTTGCAATACGTTCGGATGCGCGCCCATCCCCCATTGGGTTTGGCCATGTCTTCCCGTAGAGCGATTCAAGCTTTACAAAAAGTTCATTGTGCGAATAGCGCTCCGGTTCCGCCGGATCAAATTTAACTGACGATCCGACATCGTACACTTGCGGGCGCTCCGTCGCCTTCCTCATTTGTAACGATGGTATCTGCAGAACGCACGTTTCTTCAACGACCGTTCCAGAGTCCGTTATCACGCCCCGGCTATTGTTCATAAGCACTAACATTTCCGTGTATCCAACGGGATCAACCATGCGCACGTTTGACGGAAGTGACAATCCGTATTCCGTGAGCTGTTTTTGCGTACGATAACTCAATGGAAGATAGATCTTGCGATCGGTCGCCGCCATCAAATGCAAAATGGCCTCAAACGATGATCGAATGTGCACATTCTCTCTTCGATGCCATGTAGCAAGGTAGTACTCGCCTTTTTCAATGCCGCGCTCTTGAAAAAACGCAGGCGTCGCCAGCGCATCGAATCTATCTTTATGCTTTGTATAGTACGTGTCCAAAATTTCCACGATAGGATTTCCACCAACCTCCACAATGCTCTTGGGGTTCAATCCGCGGGCAATCCCCTGATGTTTATACTCCGGAAAGTAGGTGTAGATAACATCTGCTAACCCATCAATAGTACTGCGATACTTTTCCTCCGGCATGCGCCAATCGTACGAATGCATACACCCCTCAAAATGCACAATCGGAATATTGAGCTGTGCGGCCGCCAGTGACCCCATAACGGTATTCGTATCGCCTAAGAACAAGGCGGCAGAAGGCTGCATCTTCTCAAGCACAGGATACAGTTTTGAGATAACAGCCGAAGACACTTCGGCGTCATTGACGCCAGTTACCCCAAGCTCAATAGAGGGGCGCGGAACATCCAAGTCCCGGAAAAACACGTCTTTCAAATTGTCTGAATAGTGCTGCCCGGACCAAATGAATGCAATCTCGTGCTTATCTTGAGCGAATAGTCGGCGCAGAACGAGCGAGGCGCGAATGATATCGGGACGAATGCCAAGGATAAAAGCCAATGTTTTTTTCATATATCACATGATGAAAGAAGAGCAAAGTGGCTCATAGATGTCACACTATGAAACAGGACTTAGCATTCTTGAACATGAGCAAAATCTGTAGCTCTGGAACGTCAAAAAACCGCAGATGTACCCTCGGTACATTGAGGATTTTTTGATGTGAAGAGCAAAGAGTTTGCCGTGTTCATGAATGATGGAGTCTCGTTTCATAGGGTGATATCTATAGT
>CAYHRP010000065.1:0-4625 GCA_964359145.1 uncultured Gammaproteobacteria bacterium
ATCCATCTTGTTTGATTGTGGGGACATATTATGAGTAAAGTTAAGAATCAGAATATTCGAGTATGCGGATGTTAGAGAAATAAAGGAAGGTTGTCAAGGAAATAAGACGACCCCCCGCTCGAGTGAGCGGGGGGTCGGGGGCGTTCCTCGCGGCAGACAGGCGCCCAGAGCCTGCGCCGCGACGAACGTTAGCAACGTCACGGTACCTCCTTCCCCACCGGCCCCTTGAAGGGCCGAGTGATAAGAATCGTGTGGAGAACTGTATATCACAAAACGGCATCCTTGTCAAGTGGACATGCACGCCGTTTTGTGCTACTCTTTTCACATTATTCGTGATTCTTACTATGTCTTCATACGCAATAACACGGTGGCACCTAGTATCGCTTTGGATAGGCGGCGTAGCGATGCTTACATTGCTCGGCGCTCTTCCGAACGTATCGCGCGCGGCTGGCGCGAACGATCTAGTGAAATGTGAACAATTTTCCGCCGTGTATTTTATCGGCGATGATGGAAAGCGCTACAGTTTTCCAAATGAGAAAATCTTTTTTACGTGGCATCCGGATTTTGGCGAAGTGAAGGAGATTTCGTGCGATGATTTGGCATCGTTGCCTTTGGGCGGTGTGGTCAAGTATCGCGCGGGCGTGCGTCTGATAAAAATCCCAAGTGTGCCAAAGGTGTATGCCGTGGAACCGGACGGAACTCTTCGGCCGATTCGCGACGAGGGGCAAGCGAAGGAACTGTACGGCGAAGGATGGAGTCAATTTGTGGACGACCTTCCCGAGTCGTTCTTCCCGCGCTATAGCGTGAGCAAGGAGCTCAAAGACGATGAACTGCCCGAGGGCATGATTTTGAAGGAAGGCGAAACGCTCTTTCAAGTGGACGCGGACGGGGAAGTTGTGGAGGTTGAGAATGTGTTTTCCGAACGCGACAAGACGCTCCTGCGTCGCCATGCGCACAAAGTGGATCAGCTCGAGAAGCGATTGGGTCATGCGTTGAATAAGATTCGCGAACTGGAACAGGAAATTGAGCGTTTGCAGAGACTCTTGGATGGTGGGAAGGCGGTGCGCGTGGATGCGAGCGAGCACAAAACGGTCGTTGTGAAGGAAGTGAAGCCAGGAACGACGAGTACGCGCCGCGACGATAACGGTATCGGCAATGGTCAAAACGGATCGACGACGACGACGCGCGACGAAAAGGCTCTGCCGGATCTTATGGTAAAGGATATATTTTTGGGCAAGAGCGTTACAGGTACGGGTGCCGCGCTTTCAGCGACGGTTGCCAATACGGGAAGCGTGGCCGTTACGCAAGACGTCACGGTGTACTTTTGGCTCGATGATGTTCTGGAGTGGACATACAACACGTCTACATGGGCGAACAAGGACTTCAAACAGGTTGGCGGTTCTACGACGGCAACGCCACAGCATATTGAGGGGACACGGACGATAAAAGTATGTATCGACACACGCGATATTGTTGATGAGTTGAACGAGTCGAACAATTGTCTCACCGAGAAGCTCGAGGCGCCGGAAGGGGACTTTGAGCTGACGGTTTTCGCTGTTGATGCTACGGATGCTTTGGGGAATGCGGATGAGTTGACGCGTAGTTTTGGGTTTACGACCAATGCCCTATTGGACCATTACCGCATTCGTATTTGGGGACCGTCCGGTAATTTACATGATGAATTGGTTTATCAGGTGATTAATCCGGGGGTACAGCATTTCTATGTCACTCCAGGTTGGTTATCACCATTGATCCCGAACACCGCCTACACGTACGAAATTCACGCCGAGGAGTACATGACGGGGGATGCGGATACGAAGACAGGTTCGTTTACCACGGCCGCAGCAACAGCGAGCACATCGCCGGTACTCGAGCTCTCCGTGAACCCTCAACCACCGTACGCCGAAGTGCGCGGCGCGAACGATGCGTTCTTGGGCAAGTTTACGTTTACGAACACGTCTTCAGATGCCATTAAAATCACCGAGCAGACATTCCAACTTGTGGGCGATGACGATGGCAATCCAACACCGGTCAACGAAGGCATCAACGTTATCAATCACGTGTCGTCCTGTTGGGCAAAGAGCGGTTCTGTAATGATGTCGAGCGTTGAGGGCGTCGGGAGCAATGGATTTGTCACGCTTGATAATCTCAACTGGAATGTGGCAAGCAACAGCACGTTCGCTATAAATCTGTACTGCAATCTTACGCCGTCGGCCACAGAGGGTGGCAATGTGGATCTGTATTTAGCGCGCGTGAACGACGTGAATGCGATTGAAGCGCAGTACGCTTCAACGGGGAATAGTCTCATAGCCGCCGAGAAGTCACTTGACTCAACCGGCGCGCTCAACAGCGACGCACAGCACTACATTCAGGTGGTGGACGAGGGTGTGCTGTTATTCTCGCTAGATGCATCCTCACCGTCGGGCGCAGTGGCGCTTACGCCGTCGGCGCAGAATGTGATTGGCGTATTCCGTGTCGTATCGCAGTATGAGAACGTTGAGGTGAATCAAGTGTCATTTTACGTGAAGGCGGCGTCGACCGTGAACTCGGTGGTGATTGCATACGAGGATGCAAGCGGCAATACGGTTACGCAGACGGGCATTCCGGTTGGCGGATATGTCACGTTCAGCGGTGCGGACATTTTTGCCGAAGACTCGACGATTCACACGCTCTCGGTGAGTTTGGAACTGGGCGCGGATATTGCATCTGGAGACGAGTATCGCGTGACGATGAATCCGACGGGGTATCCTTTGAGTGCGGTGGGACTAACCTCTGGTTCTGCGGTCACGCCGTCGTCGACATCGTTTAATGTTGTGAGCAACACGGTCGCGCAGATATAGGGTCAGACCGTGAAATGTCGGTTTTTGAAGGAGCGGCCGTGTGTCGCTCCTTTCTGGTCTGGTTAACTGGGGTCTAGCAACTGGGGTCAGACCGTGAAATGTCAGTTTCTTTTGCAATTCTTGGAAAAGATGGCAGATTGATTGCTTCAAATCTGCTACAATGAGTCTGTATGGCAAGAAAAATTCGGATTGAATACCCCGGTGCGCTCTACCACCTCACCTCAAGAGGGAATGCACGACAGAGCATCTTTATCAACGATGATGATAGAAATGCTTTTCTTAGCATTCTTGACGATGTGATACTTGAGCATCAATGGGCCTGTTATGCGTATTGTTTAATGGATAATCACTACCACCTTCTGATTGAAACTCCGGAGGGCAATTTAGCCGCAGGCATGCAACGGCTCAACTCTGTTTACTCGTCGAAGTTTAACAAACGACATCAACGTGTAGGCCACGTCTTACAGGGGAGGTATGATGCGCGGGTGGTTGAGAAAGAAAGTTATCTGCTCAAAGTCGCGCGGTATATTGTGCTCAATCCAGTTCGTGCCGGTATGGTTCAGCGTCCAGATGATTGGTTTTGGAGCAGTTATCGACAGACAGCTGGGCTTTCGAGTGGGCGGTCCTTACTAAAAACTGATTGGTTGTTGACTCAATTTGGTCCCGATCAGGCAAGCGCTAGACAGAACTATAAGGACTTTGTTGCTTCCGGAGAAGGAACAGAAAGCCCGTTTGGACGTACACAAAACTCCTTAATTCTTGGTGGACCGGAGTTTGTTGAGCAGATTGGTGCAGGTCAAAGCAGCTTGTTTTGCTCTGACGGCACAGTGGAATCTCGGTACTTGGGCAGGGAGTCGCTGGAGTTTATCTTCGATACAGCACAGAGCAAGATCGACAGAGATGAGCGTATTGTCTATGCAAAGATAGTCTGCGGATATACAATCAAGCAAATTTCGAGTTATTTGGCCTTACATAGAACAACGGTGAGCAAGGTTCTAAATGAAAACCGACATTTCACGGTCTGACCCCAATATGCCAGCTCTTTATTACGAACTTGAGTTTGCCGTCAAACATTTGCCGCCATCGATTCCCGAAGAGGACATGAAGCAGATTTGGGATTTGTTCAACGCGCTCAAAGAGGGTGGACAGAACGACGCCAAGGCGGCCGAGGCGATGATTGACATTGGCAAAATCGAGTGGCCGCACCGCAAAGCATACGAAGCCATGATGATGGCGTGCTGTTCCAAGACGCAGCAGCAGATGCTCTTGGAGAGCTTAAGCGATAAAACGCGTAAAAAGTTTGTTGACATCGGCGGCAAGGACGCGACGGTGCAGGAGATTGTGCACTCGCGCGCGTTTGAGGAAAAACTCACGCCAGAGGAACGCTACGAAGTGCAAGAGGCGGCGCTCACCGCGCGCATGAAAATGGCCGAGTTTATGAAAGGGCAAATTGCCGCGCGACCCAAGGAGTACGCGGAGCGTTTGCAAGTGGCGCTCAAAGAGCAGGCGCAGATTGACGAGGCCATTTCCAAACTGGAGAACTTGGCCGGCATCGACGAAGATTGGCGCGAGGAGATTCTTGGGCAAGTGGAGCAGATGCGTCTTGGCTGGTCGATTGCCGAACCGGATGTGTCGCTTGGTGACGTCAACAAAGCGATTGAGTATTGGCAAGGGACGCTGTCGGTTGGGGAGAGTGGGCATGAGTGATGTCTATATAGATTCGGCCAATCAGCGGCGAACAATAACCACACCCGCCCGAGGAGAATCCGGGGCGGGTGTTTGCGC
>CAYHRP010000066.1:0-2755 GCA_964359145.1 uncultured Gammaproteobacteria bacterium
CAAATCCAATAGCCGCGGCTGACATAGCAACGGTAAACATTTCAACCCCCGCGCGCCAAGGATTCGTCTGCGTAATACGCGCTTTCACCGCACCAAAGAGAAAGAGCGCAACACCCGTGATAACGATGGACGGAATGATGGCCGCGCGTACATCCCAAATGAAATACGACAGGAGCGGAATGATACCGGCAGAAAGGTAGCTTACACCCATAATGCCGGCCGCGAGTATAGGATGCTTGGCGCCGGACGGCGATTGCGAGTGCTCGTGCTGCAAAATGTGTTTAGCGAGACGCTGTTGTTGAATGCACGACGCTTCGAGAACATCGCTACGATCCATCCCAGAGATGTTTTGTCGTCGCAAAACCACTTCCAAAGGACGCGTGGAGATTTGTTTGGCTAGTTCGTTCCATTCGCGCGCGTGGTGTTGAAGCCACACTTCGGACTCGGCTTTTGATGAGAGGTAGCTCCCCGCCATCATGGAAACCGCCTCGGCAAAAATGAGAACAACGCCAGAGAGCACAACGGCAAACATGCTCTGCGTACCAATCGCAATACCGGTGAGTGTGCCGAGTGTTGAAACGAGACTGTCTTCGACGCCAAAGACGACCTCCTCAACAACCGACGACAAAGTCAGTCGTGCCTTTTTCATGAATGATAAATCTTCTTTTGATCGTGTGAAGTCTCTGTAGTATAGCAAACGTCTGAAACCATTTTATGACGATCGTCACAAAATGGTTTCAATGCAATTTTCCTCTTTGGTCTTTCGTTCGCTACGCTCTCTTCGGGTCACCCCCCCGAAAGTAAGGGTGAGTTCTCCCCCTTACCATCCCCTTGTTCAATTCCCGCCCCTGGCATCTCGAACAAAAATCCCAGTCAAGCTGGGATTTTTGTGGAGGCACGGGCGGGAATTGAACCCGCGCATAAGGGTTTTGCAGACCCTTGCCTTACCACTTGGCTACCGTGCCACGGCGTTCGAGATATTAGCAAAAAAGGGCCGCCCTGTCACATGTAACGTTTTCATTCTTTGACATCATCCCTCCGGATTTGTCGGCGCCGTCTCGCTTGGTACTGTTTCCATCAAAGGCGCCCCTTTCACCACGACAACAACATTTCCAGCCGAGACAACTTCGCCTGTGTCTGCCCTAGTCGCCACCGCTGACAAAACGTATTCCCCGGGCGGCGGCAGTGTCCAAACAAACGTCTCAATCGCACCGTCCGGAGCCGGAATGGTTCCGGAAAGCTCTTGACCTCCCCCAAAACGCGGCGCCACAAAAAACTCAACGCGCACATACGCCGATGGGTTTGCGAGCTGTACGCCAACGGGATACGTTGCCGCCACCGCCACAATTTCCTGTCCGGGACGCGGGTCAAGGATTTGCACCGCGAGAGTCTCCGCTTCCGGCACGCTCACACGCATTGTTGCCACCCCCTCGTTCTCAACATCGTCAAACGCAATCACGCGCAACGAGTGTTCTCCCGCCGTGATAAACGACGGAATCTCTGTCGTAAATTGATAGGGTTGGCTCGACTTATGTCCCAAATAGTAGCCATCAATGTAGTACTCTACACGATTCACCTCGCGGCGCGCCCTCACGCGCGCTTCGATACTGATCTCGCGCGAGTTCAGCATTGTGTCGGTCGGCGCCTCAATCACCACATCCGGTACATTCTGCGGAACATGCACGTCATCCTCATCGGTTGGCGGCTCCTCATTCACAAATTCGGCGCCGAGTTCCGCCTCTTGCCGCGCAACCCAAGACTGCACACCGGCTTCCCATCCAGGATATTGCACGTCCGTTGAATCAGTTCCCAAAGAAAACCCGAAAGGATCATCACGATTGACGTAGTGCAAAATGTTATGATGCGTGACAAATATCTTTTCCTCGCGCAGGCGCACCGGCGTGTATTCTGTGGCAAGAAGTCCTGTGATGCGGTCAATGGTCACCGGCAGACCAGAACCAAGTGTCCCGTCAAGCGCTGGTTTTCCTAGTTGAGGAATGTCGGGTGCCAGAAATGTCTCAAGCGGGGTTCCGTCAAGCGCTCCGCGCATCACCGCATTCCAAATCGGTGCGGCAACCGTAGAACCGCCAGCTCCGCGAACCATTTCCGTGTTGTCGTTATTACCAGCCCACACCCCCACCGCCAGCGAAGGCGTGTATCCAAGCGTCCATCCATCGCGGTAGTCATTCGTCGTTCCGGTCTTCGTCGCGACCGGCCTCTCGCCAAGCGTTAGCCTCCCCCCCGCGCCAAACGCAAACGCGCGCGCCGCATCGTCCGAGAGCACGTTTGTCGTCATGCGAACGATGTTGGCATCGACAACACGCGTGCCGGGGCTCTCCTTCCACTCAAACAGCACGTCCGCGTCGTGCGTTTCCACTTTCAAGATCGATACTGGATCGTATCGCACGCCATCGTTTGCAAGCGTCGCGTACGCGCTCGTGTGCTCCAAAAGCGTCACCTCGCCGCCACCCAAAACGAGCGACAACCCAAATCGACTTCGATCCGATAGCGTCGTGTACCCCATGCGCTGCGCGAAATCTAGAAACGAATCGACGCCTACCAAGTAGAGCGCCTTGACCGCCGGAATGTTGAGCGAGCCTTGGAGCGCTGTGCGTACCGTCACCGGTCCATGTTCCTTCAAATTATAATTGCGTGGATGATACGTGCCATTCGTCCCTACAAAATCCGTCTCCACATCGTAGAGCACGGTGTTTGGCGTGTATCCCTTTTCAAACAGCGCCGTGTACGCCATCGG
>CAYHRP010000066.1:2855-4574 GCA_964359145.1 uncultured Gammaproteobacteria bacterium
GCGTCCAAGATGCGATCGCGTCTAAACTGAAGTTGATCAGGGTTGTTGAGATACCGCGTCGGCGCTTTGACCATCGCCGCGAGCGTGGCGCCCTGCGCGAGCGTCAGTTCAGACGCCGGTTTACCAAAATATGACTGCGCAGCCGACTCGATGCCGTAGTTTGTCGAGCCAAACGGAATCTCATTAAAGTACAGCTGCAAAATCTCATCCTTAGAATAGCGCTGTTCAATTTTGAGCGACAAAAGAATCTCTTTGAATTTGCGCGTGTACGTTTTCTCTGGAGAAAGTATGGCGTTTTTAACAAGTTGTTGCGTGAGCGTTGAGGCGCCTTGCGATTTGCTTCCCGAGACCGCATTGGCGAGCGTCGCACGAACAATCCCGCGCATGTCTATACCGTTGTGCGAGTAAAAGTCATCGTCCTCGGCGCTCAAAAAAGCTTGGACGACTTGCGGCGGAATGTCGGAAAGCGGTACAAGCGTTCGCTTTTGGTCACCGTGAATCTCATAAAGAAGATGTTCGCCCGTGCGATCGTAGATCTTGGTGCTCTGCGCCACCGAGCGATCCTGAAGGGCGTTTGGATCAGGAAGGTTTCGGCCAACGAGTGCGAATAACAGCACGGCACCAATAAATCCAACAACGACTAGGATAATGAGTCCAAGCAAAGCGTTTGCAAAAAAGCCCTTGGAAAAGACGGTGCGAAGCGTGCGTTTCCAAGAAGGGGTGCCGCGCCGTGATCCGTGACTGTAACGAGAGTATCGATAATGATGGGGGTCTGGAGACATGATGGAAGTATATCAAGAATGTGGGCATGGGCGTATTAGGGCCTATTAGCACAGCTACCCGACAAAATCAAGCGGAACCGACAACACACGAAAGTCAAAAGTAAAGTAACCTCTGTAACAATCTCTTGATACCGTTTTATGACGATCGTCATAAAACGGTATCAGTGTTCTCGCTTGGAGGAGCCGTTAATATCGCATTTGACATCTCAAAACTATCAATTTTTTCTTCCACACCCTCCGATTGACAAAATGGTAAAAATATGGTATAAGTATGCCACTTCTCGCCAAACAGCGAGAACTTATTTTTGCCCAATGTTGGCCAAGCCGTGGGCAATAAACCCATTATGAAATCACTCATGTCCGCAATCTTGCCCCGAATCTCGGTGTACGCCAATGTGGCCAAAACCTTGTCGTTAGCTATGGCGCTCATATTCGCGACAGTGTCGCCGCAAACCATACAGGCCAAGGCGCAGACGATCTTGGACGTGCGTGCCATCGCGTCCTCTCAAACCGAAACCTCGTTCCCGACGGCCAGTAACCGAGAGGCGCCGCGAACGACAAAAATCTCTGTCACCGCCTATAATTCGGTGCCGTGGCAGACCGACGACACCCCATTCAATACGGCAGATGGAACTCACGTGCGCGACGGAATCGTGGCCGCGAACTTTCTCCCGCTTGGAACGCGCGTGAAATTTCCGGAGCTTTACGGCGACAAGGAGTTCGTCGTGAAAGACCGCATGAACGCCCGTTATCGCAATCGCGCCGACATTTGGATGGAGTCAATACCAGACGCCAAGCAGTTCGGCCATAACTACACCACGATAGAGATATACTAAACAAACACGCCTGCATGGGCGTGTTTGTTCTTTTATTTGTGGTCCATTTTGAGTGGCATGCGAGGTTTGCTCAATAATCCCTATTGTCTAATCGGCATCAC
>CAYHRP010000067.1:0-4559 GCA_964359145.1 uncultured Gammaproteobacteria bacterium
CGAAACGCCCCCGACCCACCGCTCACTCGAGCGGGGGGTCATCATAATATCTTGACAACCCCCCTCCTTTCTTCTAACATCCGCGCACTCCTTATTCTTAGCTTTACTCATAATATGTCCCCACAATCAAACAAGATGGATGAGCTCCTCGAGCACGGCGGTTTCACCAATGTCCCGGATGTTGGCGATACGATTACCGGTACCGTGGTTTCGGCATCGCGCCGCGAGGTTCGCATCGACATCGATGGACTAACGGTCGGCGTTGTGCGCGGCCGTGAATTGTTTTCAGAGAGCGAGAAGTACAGCGCGTTGAAGACGGGCGATAGCGTAGATGCAACCGTCATTGATTTGGAAAACGAAAACGGCGAAATGGAACTCTCGTTCAAGTATGCGGGCGAAGCGAAAGCGTGGGACACCATGCGCGAGCTCTTCACGAGCAGTCTTACTATCAACGCAAAAGTACTCGATGCCAACAAAGGCGGCCTCCTCGTGAAAGCCGAATTTCTCAATGGCTTTCTTCCCGTCTCCCAGCTTGCGCCGGAACACTATCCGCGCGTGTCGGGCGGCGCGAAAGCGCGTATTTTGGAAAAACTCAAGGACTATGTCGGTCAAACATTCCGCGTGAAAGTCATTGATGTCCACGAGGACGACAACAAGCTCATCGTCTCGGAAAAAGCCGTGTGGGAAGAGGAACAACAAACGGTGATAGCCAAGTATAAAATCGGCGAACAGATTGAAGGCGTCGTTACCGCGGTGGCCGACTTTGGCGCGTTTGTGAAGTTTCCGCTCGAGGCCAGTGACGATGCCGCCTATTTGGAAGGTCTCGTGCACATTTCCGAGATCGCGTGGCAACGCATCGATCATCCAAAAGACTTCGTGAAGGTCGGCGATCAAACAAAAGCCGAGATTATCGGCCTTGAGGGAAGCAAAATTTTCCTTTCAATGAAGAAACTCATTCCAAATCCATGGGAAAACGTCGCGGCGCACTATACCGTTGGCGACAAAGTGGAAGGGAAAATTCTGAAGATAAACCCGTTCGGCTTCTTTGTTGAGCTCAACAAGGATATTCACGGACTGGCACACATCAGCGAGCTCTCCGACAAACCGGTACGCGATTTGAATACGATCGGAAAAGCGGGAGATGTAAAAACATTTACTATTGTATCCATAGAGCCGGACAAGCATCGCCTTGGATTGTCGCTCAAAACCAACGAGAGCAAGAAAGCCGAAACGACTTCAGATGACACGGCGAAAAACGCTTCGTCGGACGAGCCAAATACAGAGGCGGTCATTGAAACCCCTCCCACGACGGAAGCCATCAGCCAATAGCTAATGGCCAAAAGCCAACAGCAAACCTTATGCCTCAAAAAAACCCACGGCACAAACACGCGCCACGCACACAGACGTCACGCCCAAAGCCATCGGCTCCCCTGTTTAGCCCGCGCAACTTCTTGTACACGCTCGTCATCGTTTTGATTATCGGCAGTCTCTTGAGCTCGCTCAACATCGGCGGCTCCAAACCGGAATCAGTCGGTGTCAGCACGTTCATTGAACGCGTGAAGGCCGGAGAGATTGCCAAGATCGTCGTGGAAAACGAGAAGGTGAAATTCACGGACAAGGCCGAAGCAACTTTCTCGACAGAAAAGGAAGGCGCGCAGTCGCTCACGGAACTGTTTGACAACTATCGTGTGCCGACCGAAACGGTACAAGCCATTGACATCACCATCAAGAACAATTCTGTACGTGAGATTATTTTCGTACGCTTGATGCCAACGATTTTCCTCGCGCTCATCATCGGCGTGTTGGCGTGGTTCATGATTCGTCAAGTACAAGGCGCGCAAAATCGCGCCATGTCATTCGGGCAATCGTCCGGTCGCGATCCGCGCGTGCAGGGCGAAATTAATGTAACGTTCAACGATGTCGCCGGCGCCTATGAAGCAAAAGAGGAGCTTGCCGAAATCGTCGAGTTTTTGAAGTCGCCAAAAAAGTTTGACGACTTGGGCGCCAAGATTCCAAAAGGCGTCTTGATGATGGGGCGACCTGGTACGGGCAAAACGCTCCTCGCGCGCGCCATTGCCGGTGAAGCGAAGGTGCCGTTCTTTCACATTAGCGGCTCGGAGTTTGTGGAGATGTTCGTAGGCGTTGGCGCTGCGCGCGTGCGCGAGCTGTTCATGAAAGCGCAAAAAGCGGCGCCGTGCATCGTGTTCATCGACGAGATTGACGCCGTGGGCCGCCAGCGCGGCGCGGGCGTGGGCGGCGGACACGACGAGCGCGAGCAAACACTCAATCAAATCCTCGTGGAGATGGACGGCTTTGAAAAGAACAACGGTGTCATCGTGATTGCCGCCACCAACCGTCCCGATGTGCTTGATCCAGCGCTCCTGCGTCCCGGGCGCTTTGACCGCCAAGTGACGATCGACCTCCCTGATGCGCGTGAGCGCGAAGAGATTCTAAACATTCATTCCAAGAACAAGCCGCTTGCCGCCGACGTAGACTTAAAGGTGATCGCCAAGCGCACGCCGGGACTGGCGGGCGCCGACTTGGAGAATATCCTCAACGAAGCGGCGATTTTGACGGCACGCGAAAGCAAGAAAAAGATCGGCAACGAGATGATCCGCGAGGCGATTGAAAAAGTGCTCATCGGTCCGGCGCGCAGAAATCGCATGATTACGGACAGAGAGAAAAAGATCACCGCCTACCACGAAGCGGGACACGCCATCGTGGGCCACTTTCTTGGCAGTACCGACGACGTACACAAGATTTCCATTATCGCGCGCGGACAAGCCGGCGGATACACGCTCAAGCTCCCGAAGGAAGACAACCGCATGCGTTCGCGCTCGGACTTTATCAACGACATGGCGATGATGCTCGGCGGGCGCGTGGCCGAAGACATCGTGTTTGGCGATGTCACCACGGGCGCGAGCGACGACTTGCAAAAGGCGACCGGTTTGGCCAAAGCAATGGTCAAGCGCTACGGTATGATCGAGGGGCTTGGACCGCGCACATACGGCAAGCCCGAGGAGATGGTGTTCTTGGGACGCGAACTGCACGAGCGCATGGATTATTCTGACGCAACGGCCGATCGCATTGACGAGGCGGTGCGCAAGCTCGTGAAGGACGCAGAAATTACGGCACGACGCATCTTCTCCGAACAACGAGAGAGGGTGGAGAAAGTGGTTGCCGTACTCCTGCAAGAGGAAACGATTGAAAAGGAACGGTTTGAGGAGTTGGTTGGAGTGGAAAAAAATCTCACAGAGAATAACGAATCCAAACCGCAAACTGGCAATCTCGCGCCACACCCAAGCGCGGCGTAAGCAAAACAGCACGGCTCATAGGGGTCTGTTCCCAGATGTGCTTTTGAGATGAAACGGCAGCTACTTTAGACAGAATCGGCTCATAAGTTTTGCGGCCTACCTGTAAGGTAGGCCAAGAAATTTTGAGGCGATTATGGCAAAGTAGATGTTGTTTCAGCCAAAATGACATTCGGGAACAGGCCCCATAGAGTCGTGTTTGTTTTCGGCGAAGCGTGCAAGCATGATACAATGCTGGCATGAAACATCGTTTTCACCAGCAACATTTTGTGCAGGCGTGGAAAACCGTGCGCGCGCTGAAGGGGTTTTGGTTGCTTGGACCCGTTGTGGCACTCATCGGAAGCGCGTCGGTGTTTGATTACGTGTTGAGCGCCCTACATACACTGCGCGTGTGGCAACAAAATCCGCTTTTTGGAAGCGGGGCATGGCAAACACTCGCCAACGCTCCGGTCGGTCTACAAATCATGTTGATGTTTGCGCTCGTACTCTTGGCGCTTGTTATGCTCGTCGTACAAGGCGCGATCGTGCGCGGACTGTTTGCGCACAAACGCGCGCGTGTCCAAATCCATGACGCCTTTGCGCACGGCATCAAACGTCTGCGCGCCACTGTCGGCATCACCATCTTGACGCTTGCGCTCCTTGGCATCATCCTCACGCTCGCTTTCGCACTTTTGCATATGCTTGTCAGCTACAATCCTACGTGGAACGCCGCGCTCAACATCATGGTCTACACATTCTCCGGCATTGCCATCTTTTTCCTTTTTTCCGTCGAACTCCTCGCACTCAATCTCGCGCTTGGCGCGAACAAACCCGCAACGGATGCCATAGGAATTGCCATTGAGCTTGCGCGCCGCCATCCCGTGCTCATCTTGGAACACAACGTTATCCTCGCGCTCATCTACGCCGCGAGCGTGGTAGTCATCACGTTGATTATCCTTGCGCTTCTTATTCCATTCGCCCTCCCTTTCTTCTCCATCGTTCTCACCGTCCCGTCACTCCCAAGTTGGATGAGCCTCGTGCCAATGGCTCTCCTCGCGCTTGGCGGATGGATCGCGCTTGGAATAATCACGCTGTACAACTACGCAACGTGGGCAGAGCTCACGCATCGCCTCCTGCGCGCGCCGCGCTTGTCATCGCGCCTTGTGCATACGGCACGCACCTACATCCCTCTCTTCCGATAGCCTATAGACCTCTTTCAAAATACCTTCATGCCTGCAAAACTCCATCTTTGGCTTCAAGACCTTTTCG
>CAYHRP010000068.1:0-4517 GCA_964359145.1 uncultured Gammaproteobacteria bacterium
GGCTACAATACTGTTTCTTCGCTGAAAAATCCACAAAATGAAAACACGGCGTGTGCATAGCCGTGTTTTCTTTGTTTTAGCTATGGCTAATGTCGCTTCGCAACTTGCTCAAAAACTTTTTGGCGTGCTCTTGACCACCGAGTCCGAACGCCAAGCCACCGGCAATCGCTATCATTGCGACCAAACCGGTTGTAATGGTCTGTAAGAGTGCTGATGCAATTCCAAGTTGTTGAAGGGCCGCGATGAACGAGAACAGAAAAATCGCCCACTTTGCAATGCCGGCAAGCAATCGTTCTCCGCCCATTTTGGACGCTTTGACCGCCTTTTCTACAACCTCAAATACAAACGAGCCGAGCACAATACCAACGAGCAATATCACCACAGCAACAAGCGCGTTTGGTATATAGGCCACGACGTCATTCAAGAACGCCGTAATTTGCGACCACCCAAGAATGTCCGCGGCGGCAATCAAAAACACAACCACGATGAACCACTTCACGATCCATCCAAGAAGTCGTCCAACATGCAAAGAAAGACCCGCTTTTTTGAACAGATCTTTTACTTTGAGCTTGATCATGAGATCGTCAATGCGCAGAGCCATGACGACTTTCTCGACCACAACGCGCAGTGCCCACGCGATAACAAGACCAATAAGGAATACCACGATGGCTCCAAGGAGTTCTGGCAAAAATCCAATAACCTGAAACCAGAGTTCTTGGAACGTCGACTGAACAATGGAAATAGCATCTTGTGCCATATAAGTCGTTTGTTTTAGCGACCTTGCTCTACAAGCGAAGAAAGGTTGTGTAGATAGGAACGTCTTCGAGCCGTTCGACAAGCACGCTGGCCACTTGTGCCGCCGGCGTGCCTTTTTCACACCATAGGATGAGCGCCTGCACACGCTCCTTTGGCCCGACCGCCTGCGCTTCAACGGATCCGTCCGCGCGATTTCGGACATACCCGCAAAGTTCAAATTGCCGTGCCTGCTCGAATAATCCATTCCGAAATCCAACACCTTGTACTTTACCTGTAACGCGAAGGCTAATAGCGATTATTGACATAATTATAGCACCAATGTGGAAAAACAACTGATAAGCTGTGGATAAAATCTATACTGTCTTGAACACATTTTTGATTCATCCAATGTTTGGTTCCCCGGAATATGAGGGGTGTATCGGCAATAACACCTTCTTTGGCGCCTCATTTCTCTGCAAACTATAAACATCAATCCCATGTAAAGCACCGAGTGTGTTTACAAGCGTGGAGAGACCACGCGACGCCGTGAATGAGTCACATTTTGTATTCACATGCCATGCTTCAATTTTTTTCCATCCTCCGGCTATTTTTACAGTCTCTTCTATGACACGAAGATACCCTTCAGACGGTACATCGTATAAAACCGAAGGATTGCCAACGAGCAAAATGCCCATTCCGGAAAGTTGCGTAACGAGCGTCATGCATCACGTCTCACGAGCGAATCGTGAATGACAATGTTGTTGTCCGAAAATATTTCACTCAAAAACCGATCGGAAATATCGCGACGGTACAGGTACTCGTCCGGCGGCATCACCGTGTAATTGAGCTCTCGGCCAAACGCTCCTTCAAAGGCTTCCACACGTTTCTGTAACTGTTTTGGATCCGGCGTTCCCACAATGAGCATATCCGTTTCCGCTTCCGGCTTCCCAACAAACGCCCCTGTCAATACCATGATCTGAATTGGCAAATCATCAATAAGAGTGCGAACCAAGTCCTGCTGCATGAGTGTCCCCGCTTTTGAAAACAAGGCGCGCATTTCTTCGTAAAGGGCAAATTTTGTGTTCACGATATAATACTTTTTTCGATCTCCGGATGCATCACTTTCTGCCTCCTGAAGAAGCCCCAATTCCACAAGATTCGCTATCTCTCGACGCACAGAATTCAACTGGGCATCAACTTTTCTAGTTATTTCGCGAACAAAAAACGCTTCATTTGGCTGTTTGAGGATCAGCTGGAGCAAACGAGAACGCGTCCTTGAACCAAAAAGCTGTTCAACACCAAAACGTTCAGTCTTATTTTGTGGCGTCATAGATAGATAGTGAGGTAAGGGATCTCTGAAAAAGTCCTGTGCGAAGTCCAAAATGAGAGAGATTTGGCTCACGGTCTTGTACGGTTTTGAGACGATATAGTCATATCGTTGATAAAACGTACGAGAGCGTGAGACACATCTATCCATTTTGGAGCCGTGCAGGACTTTTTCAGAGGTCCCATTCAGATAAAGCTCCTCCGCTGTGATACCATATTACTCAAATCCTCCTTTTCGCGCAATGAAACATTCACCTCCTCGTCTCGAAATCAAGTCGGCAACGCGTCTCATTGAACACGGGCGTCCGCAGACCCATGTTGTGGCCATTTGTATTCCGCTTGAACACAAAAACGGATACGTGTTTTTACTGGCCGAAGTCGCATCACGCGCAAAATCCACGATAACACTCCACGCCCTTTTTCAAGAGACGGCTGAACGTCTTGCGCGTAGGCTCCAAGAGCATAGCCATCTGCAACACCGATTCGAACAAGCACTCCAAGCTCTCAATGGCGATTTGAAGGACATTTTTACCACGCGAGACATAATGCCACACCAACTCTCTGCATGCATCGGCGTTGTTCAGCGAGACGTATTTATTGTTGCCGGCGCCGGCGCGCTTACCGCATTTTTTTTGCGCAAAAACGCCAGACAGAACGTACGGTTTTTTGACTTGATGCAAAATCTCGCGTCCGAATCCGGACCGCCAACGGAAGAAAAGTTTTTCGCAACCGTGCTCGACGGCACGCTTTCGGAAGAGGATGTGATGCTTTTTGCCACCGGCCCTTTTCAAAAATATGTTTCTCTTGAAGCATCACATCCGCTCTTTACCACCCTTCCCCCAACAAGCGTGCTTGAATCCATTGACGCGCATTTTCCGATTCGTGCCCAATCGGGCATCATCCTGTTTCAAATCAAACCGGAAAAAAATGTGCTCACAGGATACAGTCAAACACTCGGAGCGGACGAGAGCATGCGCGCGCTTACTCGTGCCGAAACGGACGCGACACAGCAACTGGGACTTCAGGCGCCCCATGTACAAGAAGCGTTCTCACGTCTCGTCAGTCTCGTGCGAAGCGGGAGCGCGCAAGAGCGCATCGCCTTTACGCAAAATGCCGCGCGCCGTGTATGGAAAGGCACGCGTATCATCACCTCATACATATTTCGCGTTGCGTCCAACGCCGCCTCTGCGCTTATTTCGTTCCTGGGAGCTCTTTTTGAACGGCGAGGAAAACGCAAACGTGGCTTTTCGCAGGCAATGAGCGCATGGAGTCGAACATGGAAAACGGGACGCTATCAGTTTTTCAAACTCTCCAAATCTCACCGGCTCATCCTGCTTGTCTCTCTTTCGCTTGTCATCGCCCTTGGTTTGTCACTCTCTGCCGTGCGGACAGCAAAACGGTCTTCCGCAGACACGCAGGCATTTCAACAGTCCATCGATCGCGCCAATGAACTGGTGGACGCCGCGCAAGCCAGTCTCATTTATAACGACCGTGCATCGGCCGGCGCGCAATTGCGTGAAGCCGAATCGATCCTTGTTGGACTTGATAGCGACAAGGAAGAGCGCCGCGACGCTATGGAAGCCACACGCCAAACGCTCGCGGCAACATGGAATGACGTGCGCCGCGTGCTCACACCATCATTGACACGTTTGATGGTCCCCTCTCAAAACGCCGTCGACACGAACGGTTCTCTCGTGTTCACGGCAGAGGGAAACGCATGGCGCATCAGTGGCGGCACATTGACAGAATCACCTATCACCAACGCATCAAGTCTGCATCCTGTGCGCGGCACACCCTATAAATTCGACACGGTGTTCCTCGCTTCCGACGATCGCATGGCGCGCTATCGTGCGCCTGAAGGCTCTCTGCAGTCTGTGCTCATCAACGCCGCCGAAGCGGAACTGCGCCAAGCGGTTGCGCTTGAACAGTATGGCGAGCGCCTCTACATCCTTGTCCCAGAACAAAATCAAATCTATCGCCACCAACTCATAGACGATCGAGATTATGCCAGCGCTCTCCCGTGGCTGACCGACGCCGTAACGTTTGACCGAGCGAGCGATCTGGCTATAGATGGCACCGTCTGGGTCGCCGATGGCGCGCGCGTGCGACACTTTGACCGCGGCGTGGAAATCGGCTTTGCGCAAACCACAATCGAGCCGCCGCTTCAAAATGCAACCGCTCTTTTTACTGACACAGACATCACTGAACTATTTGTTCTCGAAGGAGCACAAAATCGCCTCCTCGTGCTCAATAAGCAGACGGGCGAGCTTCTTGGCCAATATGTAGATCCATCATTTTGCCCCTCAACCGATATGTTCATTAACTATACCGACCGCACCGCCTACGTTGTCACCCCAAACCAAATACTGCTCTTCCCGCTCACGGGCATCATCCAGTAACTCTTGACACATTCAACGCGAGGACGTATCCTCCTGTTGAACATGTTATAGATGTCA
>CAYHRP010000069.1:0-4412 GCA_964359145.1 uncultured Gammaproteobacteria bacterium
GTTGCACCGTCTCCATGACGCGGCGTTGTGCCGCTTCATCGCCGAATTCCGCCATAACACGCGAACCGAAGTTCACGCGCTTGGCACGCATCGACGTGATCAGGTCGTCGCGCACCTGCACCCAAGATGCGGCACGAACCGCTTCGTCCGATGCCACCTGCTTGAGCTGCGCTTCGGAAGCGCCAGCAGGCAATTCCCCGATGCCTGTTGCGACACCCGTGAGGAAGCCTTCAACGGACTCCTCGATCAAATCAGCCCGCGCCTTCCCAATCACGGGAGCCAGGCGCGACAAAGGCGCCTTCAGTGCGCCGGCTGTTACGCGGCCGCCGTGCTGAATCGCCGTGAGCGCCGCGGGAGAAAGGCGCCCCAACCAAGATTCAAGAGCCTTCACAAGACCCTTGCCACCCGTACGAGCTACTTCGTCTGCGTAGCTCTCAACAATGCCACGAACCATTGTCGTGGCGGTGTCAGAATGCGATGTTCTCTTTGCCATCGTCTGTCTCAAACAGCGCACGTAATGCGCTCGTTGAGACAGGCGACGTTTGTAAGGTTCGCCGCTGTAGACAGTACAAACGCACTGTATCACAGCGGCCAAAGTTAGCAGAAAATTCAGCGGATGTCAAGCATGGAAGTTTCGCAAAAATATGCTAGGATGCGCGCATGAACATCCTCATTATCGGCGGCGGCGTATGTGGAACGTCGGCGGCCGAAGAAATCCGCAAACGCGACGCGGACGCGTGCATAACCATCGTCTCCAACGAACCGCATCCGCTCTATTCGCGCGTGCTCTTGCCGCACTACATCCACAATCAAATTCCGCGCGAGCGCGTGTTTTTGAAATCGCTTGATTGGTATCGTGAGCGCAAAATCGAGCTTATGTTTGATGAAGTCACGACGCTTGATTGTGCCGCGCGTTCTGTCACATGCGCCACGCGACGCATGTTCTCCTACGACAAACTGCTCATTGCAGGCGGCGGCATCGTCAATCGGCTTCCCTTGAGTTCACGGCCAAACACGTTTCACCTTCAAACCATCGAAGACGCCGACGCCATTCGCACCGCTATGGAAGCACGTCGAAACAAACCAACGCAAGCGCACATTATCGGCGGCGGTTTTATCAGCATGGAGTTTGTCGACCTTTTTCAAAACGCCGGATTTGAAACGCACGTGCATCTGCATGAAGATCACTTTTTTAGAAGTCTTATCGACCGTGAAACGTCTGCCCATCTTGTGTCGCTCCTCTGCGATCGCGGTGTTGTCATTCACAAGAACAGTATCATCCGCGATTTTGACGGAGCAACGCTGACAGCATCAAACAAACCATATCCGTGCCAACTGCTCGGTATCGGCATCGGCCTTGACGCGCGCTTTCCGTGGGCGGAAAAAGCCGGTATCAAAGTGAGCCGCGGGATTATCGCAAACGCCTATTTAGAGACGAATCAGCCGAACGTGTACGCCGCCGGCGATTGCGCCGAGTGCGAGCATCCGCTGTTTGGCCGCCATCGGCGCGTAGGCAACTGGACTAACGCCCAAATGCAAGGTCGCCACGTCGCCGGCGTCATGTATGGCGAGCGCGAACAATACACGACGGTTACATCGTATGCGACAACCGTCCTTGGCATTCAGATTGCCGCCATAGGCGACGCCGATCCGCATGCCGCTCTCTCCGTTGTATCGCGAGCAAACGAAGACGGACGCACATCCGTGTACATCCGCGACGGCCGAATCGTCGGCGCCGTTACCATCAACCGCAGTTTTGAGCGCGCGCCTCTCACCAAACTGATCATGGCTCAAACGCCTGTTGACGCCATCAAAAAACAGCTCGCCGATCCGGATACAAACTTAGGCGAGCTCCTGTAGACTACATTTCCGGAAAGAGCTGTTCGCCGTCTTCGTTGTAGACAAAAATAGCAAGCGTCGGACACGACTGCGCCGCGAGCAAAATACTCTCGTACTCATCGTCCGTGACTTCCAACCAACGCTCGTACGTTTGCAAAGCGTCCGATTGGTCGGCCGGATTGAGCACTATCGCTTTATTCTCGTCGTTTAGCTGAAACACATCGGGCTTGATGGTAACGCACGATGCCGCGCCGATGCACAGATCCTCGTCAACTTTTATACGAATTTTCATACTACCCAAAATATTTCTCTTGATAGAACCGAATAAGCTCCTCCACAGCCGGAAGACACCCAGGATTTCCAATGCCGACTTTCGTCTTTTGCTGAACAAGTTCGAGCGTGTTCGCGCCGTCAAGTACCGCCTCTTCGATGTCGTGGTCTGTCACTTTGGAGACAGGGTCAATCACGCGCTTTGCTTCTACTTGCATCTTGTCAAACTGATTCGTACGGCGATAGTAGTCGTTTATGGCGTCGCGCAGCGCTTTATCGCACAGCACCGAGCAGTGGAATTTGCGTTGAGGCAATCCGCCCAAGCGCTCCATGATGTCTTGCGGTTTCAATCGCCGAGCCTCTTCAAGAGTCATCCCGCCGTTCTCGGTCACCATGACGCTCGCCATCGACGTTGAGGCAATCGCGCTCCCGCACCCAAACGTCTTCCACTTGAACGCTTGAATGCGTTCGGTTGTTGGATCCACCGTCATCCACACGCGCAACTCGTCGCCACACGCTGGTGAGCCAACCTTCCCCACAGCGTTGAACGCCGTTGCGTCTACGTCATCCATGACAAAGTTCTTCGGATGGAAAAAGTGCTCCTTTACAATGTCGGAGTAAAACCAAGACTGCGCTCCGTCTTGAGAGGCAACGTCGCCCTTACGGCCCTTTACGCTTTTCGCGGCGTGATTTGGCATGGAAAATCATCTTTGAAATATTTGTCGTCTACGCGAACGGGACTGATCGCGCGCAGTTTTTTCACAAGCGGCGGCAGAACATCGAGTACCGTCTCGATATCCGCCTCCGTCGTCTCGCGTCCAAGCGAAAACCGCAGTGAACCATGAGCCACCTCGTAGGGCAAGCCCAGCGCCAAAATCACATGGCTTGGATCCAAAGATGCGCTCGTGCACGCGCTTCCCGTCGAAACGTAAATCCCCTCCGCATCAAGATACAGCAAAAGCGCCTCTCCCTCCAAATCGAGAAATGAAATGTTCACGTTGTTTGGAATACGCTGACTCCAGTCGCCATTGAGGCGCGTTTTTGGCACAGACGAAAGGATACCTTGTGCAAGCTTGATTTGTAACGGCTCAAGGCGTGCAATATCTTCATCGCGGTGCGCCGCTACAAGCTCCACCGCTTTGCCAAGTCCAACAATGCCCGCAACGTTCTCGGTGCCGGGACGCACGCTTTTTTCCTGCGCCCCTCCAAACATCAACGGCTGAAGTTTCACGCCGCGCTTTGCAAACAGAATGCCCGTACCCTTGGGGCCATAGATTTTGGAACCGTTGATCGTGAGCAAATCCACGTGAAGCTTTTGCACGTCGAGCGGAAGATACGCGGCCGCTTGGCACGCGTCTGTGTGAAAGGCAACATGCGGAGCTTTGCCTTCGCGTTTCATTTTTTCTATGGCGCGGCCGATGTCGGCAACTGGTTGAATGGTGCCAATTTCGTTGTTGACAAGCATCACCGAAACGATGGTGGTGTCTTGGCGCACGGCATCAATAACCGCTCGCGTGTCCACGACACCGCGCCGATCAACCGGTACGACAGTGAGCTCAAAGCCCTCTTTTTTTGCAAGATGTCGCATTGGTTCTAGAACGGCGTGATGCTCAATTGACGTGGTGATAATGTGCCGCCCTTGCGCGGCGTGTGCGCGAGCGTAACCGAGAATCGCAAGATTGTCGGACTCGGTGCCGCTTCCCGTAAAAATGATTTCGTCCGGGCGTGCCTTGATGAACGCGGCAATTGTGGAACGCGCCTCGTCAATCGCATCTTTTGCCTCTTTCCCAAACGAATGAAAACTCCCAGGGTTGCCTATCTTTTTTTCCAAAAACGGCAACATTGCCTCCACCACCTCTGGAGCGGTCGGCGTTGTGGCGGCGTTATCAAGGTATATGTGGCGTTTTTGTGAAGACATGCTTGGCGAGTATAGCAGTGAACACGCCGTGGTCAAGGATTGACACCGCGCTCAAATTCTGTTAGTTTGCGGGCGAGGAATCATGAACAGTCACTTGCAGATCTGCGCAATACTGTTTATTGGATTGATGTTGCTGGTGATTGCGCCGTGGCCAAAGCTCGTCTCCGAGCGGCCCGGCGAAGACTTCGCTCTCCTGTTCATTGACGACGGGTCGAGCGATCTTGAGGCCTTTGAGTGTTCAGAGGCGCGGCCGTGTTACACGGTTTGGCAGCCGATGGGCTTTGGTGGCCTCTTGCATTTCTACCATCCGGGCGGAAGCAGCGGGGACACGGTAGGGATGAGCTACAACATTGCCAATAATGGAGGCGGCGGGTGGGTTCTGCAT
>CAYHRP010000070.1:0-4405 GCA_964359145.1 uncultured Gammaproteobacteria bacterium
TCCTGCACAATTTTTTCTTGTTTCTAAGTCCTGTTTCATAGTGTGATGACTATAGAACTTTTTTTAGAGACCTCATAAGTGCGCTTGGGTCGGTAACAGCACACGGATGAGAGATAGCGACAACCTGTTTCATCTGGCGGACCGGACGGGATTCGAACCCGCGATCTTCGCCGTGACAGGGCGACGTGTTAACCGGGCTACACCACCGGTCCACAGATGAAAAACGTTGTCAGGATTGGCCACGTCTTCATCGGTGGCGGCACGATCATAACATCTGCTTGCAAAAACTGCAAGCCTGTCCGGGCTCGGAAAAAAAGCGGCAATAGGAACTTTTGGAGCCGTTCAGGACTTTTTCAGAGGTCCCAATATGATACAATATCGCCATGCAAAAAAACCGACATTGCACATTGGCATTACGGCGCGCGGCCGCGCGCCTATTGCAAGTCACCGTGGTGGCAATGCTCTTTGTTTCTGTGCTTACCGTATCGTGCGACGTGATGCGTCATGGCGCCTCGGGGATAGTGAACGCTTGTGTTGAGCATAGCATTGATATGGGATTTTCTGTTGCGACGGACATCTTTCATCGCATCACAACGACTATTGTCGTACCAATAATTTTTGTGTTCATACTTTTTGGAGTCTCCACGCGAGCTGTTCCGCGAGGAATTCTCGTCTCTATTCTCGAACGTATGCGTTTCTTGTGTGGGCTTTGGTCACGCAAAACGCCATTTGTATCCTCAAAACGCTTTCTTCAGCATTTTGCTCCCGTGCGCGATTTTTGACGCGTGCCATTGATCAAAAGGAGGCTTGAATCATTAATGTGTTCATTATGGAATCATCTACAAAGGGGTTCTTTGACGGTGTGCCGTCAAGAACAAGTTTTGCGTTCGGTGTGATTACCGGTATTGCGGTTGTGCTGATTGTGTCCTATCTGTTTGGGCTACCGGGAACAAGCGGCACATCGCGTACCAACGCGCGTGTGGCGGTGGACGAAGCGGCGGTTCCAACCGTCGCTCCAACGGCGCAACCATCTCCGGCGGCGGCGCCTGCAGGTCCCGTGCCCGTTGTAACAGACGACGACCATGTGCGCGGCAATCCAGATGCTAAACTTACATTCATAGAGTACTCGGATTTTGAGTGCCCGTTCTGCAAGAGTTTTACACCGACGACCGCGCAGATGCTTGACGACTACGATGGAGATGTTCGTCTCGTCTATCGCCATTTTCCATTGAGTTTTCATCGGCCGCTCGCGTTGACGCAAGCCGAGGCGACGGAGTGTGCGAACGAGTTCAAGGGCAACGACGCGTTTTGGGCGATGCACGACTTCATCTTTAGCACGACGAGTTCGAATGGAAACGGTATGACGGTTGAACAACTGATAGCGTTTGCCGAGAGCCTTGATATAAGCCGATCAGACTTTCAGACGTGTCTTGACGATGATCGGTATGTAGCGCATATCGAGGCGGATTTGCAATCGGGAAGCGCCGCCGGCGTAACTGGTACGCCCGGTTCATTCTTCGTGGACGCCACTGGACAAGCCGAGTTGATTTCCGGCGCTGTTCCGTACGCACAAATCAAGGCGGTCATTGACGCCGCCCTATAGAGAGGCAGAGGCGCCTTCTCAAAAAGAGGGCGCCGCCTTTTCTTATGCCTATGAAAGAGGAGTTGGTTACGATTGTCCAAACGCTTAAGCGTCCCGGGCCGTTTGCCCTATTCTTTTTTGTGAGTGTTGCCGTTATATTCATTGCCGTTTGGCTGCCGAATTTTAGTTTCCTTCGCCACACGGTGACAACGCCCGACTTTACGGCAGGAGATCGCGCGGCGATTCTGCTTACGTCGTTTGGGGCATTAAAAACAAACTTTTTGCCGCTGTCGCGTTTTACGATTATCATTGTGGCGCTGTTGACGGGCTTGAACGCAGCAATGTTTGCACGGTACATTCGCACGCGCCGTGCGCTTGAGCGGTCAGCTGGCGTGACGGCCTTCGGTACGTTCTTGGGGATGCTTGGCGTTGGATGCGCGGCGTGCGGATCGGTGATTGTTACGTCGCTCGTTGGCGCGAGCGCAACGGCCGCGCTGGTGGGCGTCTTGCCGTTTAATGGCGTGGAATTTGGCTTGCTTGGTATCGTTGCGTTGCTGTACGCCAACAGGGAGCTCGCCAAAAAAATCCGCGCGCCACTCACGTGCGATATGCCAAAGCGATCATCAGGATGAGATTGCTGGATAGAAAGAGCACGCGTTTGACGATAGTAACGCGACACGTTATCATGAGGACATGATAAAAAGTTTCCGCTCAAAAGAAGCGCAGTGGCTTTTTGAACGGCACCGCTCCAAAAGGTTGCCAAATGTCATTCAGCGCACGGCTATGCGGAAGCTGTGGATGCTGTATGCGGCCGTGGCTCTAGATGATTTGAGAGTCCCTCCCGGAAATCGTCTTGAGCAACTGTCTGGTACACGACGCGGGCAGCACAGCATCCGCATCAATGATCAATGGCGCATCTGTTTTCGATGGGAGCGCGGTGATGCATATGACGTCGAGATTACGGATTATCACTAAATTGTGTATGGCGAGAAAACTGAAACCCACTCATCCCGGAGAAGTTCTTATAGAGGATTTTTTGAAGCCGCTTGGTTTGTCGGAGTATTTTTTGGCAAAGAATATCTCTGTATCTCCAAGGCGCATCAATGAAATAGTGCGCGGCACAAGAGCTGTTACGGCAGATACGGCGTTGCGTTTTGGCAAATTTTTTGGAACGTCGCCTCACTTTTGGTTAGCGCTTCAAGCACAATATGAGCTAGCTATTCAGCAGGATGCGCTTGGTAGAACGCTTCAGCGTCATGTGAAAACGTTAAAAACGGCACAGTGAGTTTGTTTCAGATGTCCCAATAGGCATGTATGGCCTATGGATATGACGACTCGTCATTGTGGTGTTATTCTTAAAATGAGCCCATGTTGCCAATTCTCTCGAACATTTGGGACATCGAACCGACGCTTCAGGACAAAAAGTCCGCCGTCAAGCGGCTGATTGATGATAGCTCGCCGACGGGAGGATTCTATTTAATGCTCGTGTCAGCGACAGTGATTGTGGCGGTGGGGCTCATGATTGGCAACGCGGCCATCGTGATTGGCGGCATGATTGTGAGTCCGTTGCTCGCGCCATTCCTGTCGCTCGCGCTTGGTGTAGCGATGGGCGACAGAAAAGTCGCTGTGCGTTCGCTGTGGATTATCCTTATCACGTCGCTGTTTGTTTTTGTTATAACGCTGGCACTCGGGCTCCTCTATCCGTTCAACGGCGTAAACGCAGAAATTGTTACGCGTATCGAGCCATCGCTTGGCTATTTGCTTATCGCGATTTTTGCGGGCGTGGCCGCTACGTATTCGTACGTCAAGCCCAAGTTCAGCGAAACGCTGTCGGGTGTCGCTATTGCTATAGCTGTGCTTCCGCCGCTGTGTGTAAGTGCGCTGGGGCTTGTGCTCTGGGATTTTGATATTGTGTTTGGAGCGTTCGCGCTCTACCTCGTCAACCTCATGGGCATTGTTTTGGCGAGCGTGACATTATTTGCCATCTTTGGGTTTTATCCGCTACGAGAGCGCGCGGAGCGTGAAGTACAACAAGAAACCGGTGAATCAACCGGAATTAAATAAGAGTGTATGTCTCAAGTTATAAGAGGTTTCTTGGTAGGTGCGATCGTGTGGCTGTTGCCTTTTTTCGCGTTAGCGCAAGGCACTGCCGGTACGGCGCCGGCGTCGGTTGCACAGTTCCATGGCGTGGACGCGGGAGTGTTGCCGGGCAACATTCTGCATTCCGTTGAGCGTTTGATTGAAAGGGCGAGCGTGGTGCTCACGCGCGATCCGGAGCGGCGTGCCGAGCGCGAAGTGCGTATTGCAGACGAGCGTGCGGCCGAGCTTGATCGCGTGCTGGAACGCGCGGCGTTTGAGGGAGGGGACGAGCGTCCGGTGGCCACGGCGTTGCGTGAGTTTGACGAGCAGGAACGGCGAGCGTCGGCGCATATTGAGGGCGCGGGTGAACGCGCCGAGGCGTTGGATCATGCGCAGGCGTTTCGTTCCGTCGAGCAACAGGTGATATTGGACAGTGTGATTTCATTTGGTGGTGAGACGGTGTCGGCCGCGGCGAGTCAAGTGAACGCGCGGCTTGAAGATGAGCAAACCCAGCGTTTCTCTCGGATAGAGAATCCCGTGGTGCGTGTTGCTTTGCGCGAGCAAGTCGTGGAGCATCAGCTTGATTATGCCGTGCAACGAGGAGCGAATGTGGCCGTGCGCGATAGGCAAGGAAGTGCCGAACAAATGAGAGATATTCAAGATCGAGCAGAGGACTTTATCCAACGAGTCGAGAGTGCGGCGGCGGCACAGGAAGAAGCGGCGGCTAGCGAGGCGCGCGAATTG
>CAYHRP010000071.1:0-4395 GCA_964359145.1 uncultured Gammaproteobacteria bacterium
ACCTACTTATATTGTGGGGTCAGGTCGTTAATCTAGAGTTTTCATATAAAAACTATATATTCACGACCTTACCCCATAGTCTGCAATGAGCAAATCAATGATGAGTTGGTCTAAAATTGCATCGGCCAACTCAACACTTCGTTTTTGCTTCCAATCAGCGCTCAAAACAGCATCTATCATACGCCGCAATTCAATCTCGGATATGGAAACGGCGCGCGGCATCATTTTCTTAGCGACAAAAGGATGGATACCGAGCTCTCGAGCCGCCGCCTGCGAGGAAGACGTCCCGTGCTCGGCCGCATACGCACGAAGCAGTGCAAGTAGTCGCACTTCGCGCGCAAGCATACGCATGAGCTGATCGCTCGCCGTCCCGCGCGCCCGTTCCTGTCGCAATAACTGCACGGCTTGCGCCCTTTGACAGGAACGCACGGCATCAAGAAAGGCAAACAGAGCATCCTCGGGAGACGCATCAACATGCGCCTCTACGTCAGATACGGCTACTACTTTTGACTTCCCGCATGCTCCCGCGACCTTGTGCATTTCCTGCGCAAGCCTCCATGTGTCCGTTCCCACTCTCTCTATGATGGCCTCAACGGCCGCCGTCTCAAAGGACACCCCAAGCGTTACGGCGTGTTGCGCAACCCACTTTTTTAGCGCGACCCCACGAAGCGCATCAAATGCATACGCATGAATGTCCTCGGCATCACGAAGCGCGCAAAACAGCTTGTTTTTATCCATTTTTGCGGCCGGCATTGCATCCACGAGCACGATCACGGATGCATCGCCAAGCCCGGTCATGCGCTCCGTCCACGTTGCCGCATCCTTTTTTGTCGTAACAGATTCGATAAGTCCGCGCACAACCGTCATGCGACGCTTCGCCAAAAACGGCGCACTGCGCATAGCGCTCACAACATCGCCTTCGTTGTTCTCAAATGAAAAATCGGCGATATTCATTCCGCTTGGATCGTGCTTCTCCCGAAATGCCGAAACAAGCATACGCACATGCTCGCGCACACGAAAAGTGTCGTCGCCGTAAACGCAAAGAATCATAGATCGACGGGTTTCATCGCTTTCCAATTTTTGCCCGATTCCACTTCCACCGTAAGTGGCGCGTTAAACGTCGCGACACTCTCCATGATGCGTTTGATATTCTTGGCGACTTCTTCCACGCGGTCGTTCGCCACTTCCAGTACAAGCTCATCGTGTACTTGTAAGAGTAACCTCACTTCGTCACCAAAGTCCTGCTCTCGTAGCCACACGTCCACCTCAATCATCGCCATCTTCATGATGTCCGATGCCGTCCCTTGCAAAGGCATGTTTTTTGCCATGCGCTCGGCGGCCGCGCGTACCATCTGCACGCCAGAGTTCAAATCCGGCAAGTAGCGTCGGCGCCCAAAATGCGACGCGGCAAATCCGTCCTGCCGCGCTCGTACGAGAATCTCGTCCAGATACTCTCGCACGCCCGGAAACGTCTCAAAGTACTTCTCGATGAACGTCTTGGCCTCCGCAAAACTCACCTCGATATTCCGTGCAAGCGCCCGCGGACCCATACCGTAGATAATGCCAAAGTTCACGGCCTTTGCGGCGCGGCGCTGTTTTTTTGTGACGTCTTCCTCGGACACTCCAAACACCTTTGCCGCCGTGGCGCGGTGAATGTCGCCACCGTTTTTGAAAATGCCGACCATGGTCTGATCGCCCGAAAGCGCCGCCACCAAACGCAATTCGATTTGCGAATAGTCCGCCGACACAAGCTGTTTTCCGTGCGGCGCCACAAACGCGGCACGAATCTCTCGCCCTAGATCGGTGCGAATGGGGATGTTCTGCAGGTTCGGATCTTGGCTCGACAGCCGCCCCGTTGCCGCAACGGTCTGATTGTACGTCGTATGCACGCGGCCGGACGAATCGCAAAGCTTCGGCAACGTGTCGACGTACGTAGACTTGAGTTTTGTCAGCTCGCGATATTCGCCAATCAGCGGCACAATCGGGTGCGCATCGTAAAGTTTGTCGAGCATTGGCGAAGCCGTGGAATAGCCGCTTTGCGTGCGTTTGATACCCGTCGTCGACAGCTCGAGCGTATCAAAGAGCACCTCGGCAATCTGGGATGGCGAGTTGATGTTGAACTCCCGTCCCGCCTGTTTGTAAATACGCACAGTAAGTTTGGAAAGCTCGGTCTCAAACTTTTTTGACATCGCGCCAAGCGCGTCGGCGTCAATCTCAATGCCGGCCTGTTCCATGCGCGCCAGGATAAAAATCGTCGAATGCTCCATCGTATCGTACAGCTTCAGCATGCCATCCTTCTTGAGACGAGCGCGCGCTTCTTTGGCGGCCGCTCCAAAAAGCGTCACCGCCTCGCTCCATGTTTCAAGCGCGTCATTAGTATCAAGGTGTTGGGGCTCCTTTACGCGCGCACCAATCAAATCCTCAAGAATCGAAGGAATATCGTACTCACGGTTTCCGGCACGAATCAGATAACTGGCAACCATCAAATCCATACCGCGCTGCGAGAGAGCAATACCATGCTTGGAAAAGAGATGCCAAAGCCGCTTTGCGTCGTGCACAATGAGAGCCGATTTTGTGATGAGAGGGAGGAGGGCGAGCAGAGTTTTTTGCGACGGGGAACGAAACGCGTATGTCTGCACCCCGTCAGAGAGCGTGAGCGCCGTGATGGACGAACCGAACAGGTCCTCGGCGTGCTCGCGTACATCAAGTGCGATTTCAGACACGTCGGCAAGAGCTTTTACCGCTTCGGCCGCGCGCGTGCCGTCCGTGTCAATGAGCACCTGTACTCGTGCGTTGCGCGTCGTGCTTCGTGCGTTGATTTTGCCAGGTCCGCGCGCATATTCGTCCTGCTCTAGCCTCCGCAACAGCGCCACAAACTCAAACTGCCGGTACACGTTCGCGACCCTCTCCCAATCCGGAGCGTCCACGCGAGCGCCGTTCAACGAAAAATCAATCGGCGCGTCGCGTACCACGGTTGCAAGATGCAAACTCATGCGCGCGTTTTTCTCGTCCGCCTCCAACTTTTTTCGCACCGCATCGGACGCCTTGAGCGTGCCGTCACGCAATGCTTTGTAGATGTCGCTAAGCGATCCGTGCGCCAAAATAAGCTCCGTCGCGCCCTTGTCGCCGATGCCTTTTACGCCCGGAATATTGTCGGACGTATCGCCCTTGAGCGCCTTATAGTCAATGATGTGCTCGGGACCGAATCCATAGCGCTCGCGCACCGCCGCCTCGTCGTAGAGCTTAGTTTGCGACAGCCCTTTCACGAAAAATTCCACAACCGTTGAATCGTCCACGAGCTGAAGCGCATCCAAATCGCCGGTGATAATCACCGTATGATACGCCTTGTTGTGACGCACATGCTCGGCGATGGTAGCAATAAGATCATCCGCTTCGAATCCTTCCACACCAAACGACGGAATGCCGTAGGCTTGGAGCAATGCGTCAACGAGCGGAATTTGGTCGTAAAGCTCCTGCTCTTTTTCCACGCGCGTCGCCTTATAATCTTCAAAAACCTCGTCGCGAAAAGTGTCACCTTTCACATCCCAACACACCGCCAAATGCGTTGGTTTTTTCTCTGTGAGGAGCTTGTGGAGCACCATCGCAAAGCCGTAAACCGCGTTAACAATCGTGCCGTCCTTCGTGGTAAGCGGCGGAATTGCGTGCCACGCGCGGTGCAAAAGCGAATTGCCGTCAATGATGTAGAGCGTTTTTTTTGTATGGGCCATGTGGGGGCATGGTAGCAAGAATACACAAAAATCTCACCCCCGCCGGCAGGCCCGGTGGGGGTGGAGTGACGCGCGAACGCGTCGAGAGTTCTCGTTCAGATCGCCGGCGCCGGCGTGGGCCCGGCGACCGGCTGGAGGCGCGTGCGGCTCGTGGTGAGCCGAACGTAGCGGGCGGGCGCGACGTCGATCTCGATGACGTCGACGCGCCCGTTCGGAACACGCACGATCAGAACGGGCTTGCCGTCCTCGATCCCGAACTGGACGCGCGCGCCGAACGTGATCTGCTCGAAGCTGTCCTCCGAGCTCCTCACGATCGCGCCATCCCGCGCGAAGATGGCCGTGAGGGCCGTGGGGTTGTTGACCACCACGATCCTCGCGTACTCCACCTTCGCGACGCGGTTCCGGTGCCGCTCGATCGCGCCCTCGATCGCGAGAACGAGGGTCCTCCCGACGATGGCGCCCGCCATCACCGGCCGGTTGTCGTAGCGCATCGGCCGCACGATCCTCGAGAGGCCGTGCGCGGCGATGTACTCGACGTCGCCCACGCACTCGATGTCGCAAACGAACGCGCGAGTGACCTCGCCGTCGGCGAGGTCGTCGATCGGGTTGACACCGATCCGGAGGGCGCAACGCCCTCCGGACTTGCGCCCGAACTCGAGCTGCTCGG
>CAYHRP010000072.1:0-4382 GCA_964359145.1 uncultured Gammaproteobacteria bacterium
ATTATTCTTATTTTAATATTGGTATTAATAGACTTTTTTTTTATATAACTTTATTATCCACTACCTCACCCCACAGTCTTTACCCCTTCAGTACCCGCAGGTACGCTTTCGACGGAATTTCTACTTTGCCATGCCCCATTGCCGCCATGCGTTTTTTTCCTTTCTTCTGCTTTTCCAATAGTTTGCGCTTGCGCGTCACGTCGCCGCCGTAGAGTTTGGCGGTCACATCCTTGCGTAACGCGGTGAGTTTGTCACCGGCCACAATCTTCCCTCCCACAGCCGCCTGAATTTTCACGACAAACTGCTGTCGCGGGATTTCCTCTTTGAGCGCATTGACAATGCGCTTGCCCACGTAATGAGCTTTATCGCGATACACAAATGTTGACAGCGCTTCCACGACATCTTCCGCAACGAGAATATCCAATCGCACGATGTCCGCCTCGCGCTCATCCATGAGCTCATAGTTGAGCGAACCATAGCCGCTCGTCGCCGTTTTGAGCACATCGTGAAAGTCTACAATCACCGCCGAAAGTGGGAGTTCGTAGTGCAGAAGCGCGCGCTTTGCATCCAAATACTCCGTCGTTTTGTAGATGCCGCCGCGCTCCTGTACGAGCGTCATGACTGCGCCGACAAATTCAGACGGTACGACAATGTCTGTGCGCACCCACGGCTCGAAAATAGACTCAATGTAGCTTGGGTCCGGAAGATCCTGCGGACTTTTTACGCGCACACTCTCGCCATTGGTTTTTTCCACGCGATATGCCACCGACGGCGTGGTCACCACCACCTCCACACCCGACTCGCGCTTCAAACGTTCTTGTACGATTTCCAAATGCAACATACCGAGAAGCCCGCAACGAAACCCCACGCCAAGCGCCGCCGAGCGTTCCGGCTCCACAGAAATGGATGCATCCGAAAGCATGAGACGCTCCATGGCCTCGCGCAGTTCCTCCGCATCGCCGCCATCCTTTGGAAAGACGCCCGCAAACACCATAGGCACCACGACGCGATAGCCAGAAAGCGGCGCAGTCACAGAGCCTCGTACCGTCATCGTGTCACCCACATGACAGCTCGCCAGCTCCTTCAAACCCGTCACCACATATCCAATTTGACCTGCCGTCAAGTCGTCGTCCGACACACGACTTGGTGTCAGATGTCCAAGCTCCGTTACGAGTCCGTCAGCATCGGTCGCCATAAAATGAATCTGATCGCGCAACTTGAACGCGCCGTCCACAACGCGCACATAGGCAATCACGCCCTGATAGTCGTCGTACAACGAATCAAAGATGAGCGCGCGCGTTGGAGCGTTGGCATTCCCTTTGGGAGATGGGATGCGCGCCACGACAGCGTCCAAGAGTTCTACGACGCCCTTTCCCGTTTTACCCGAAACGGCCAAAATTTCGTCCCTCCGACAACCAAGTAACTGCATCAACTCCGCGCCGCGCGCTTCCACATCTGCGGCCGGAAGATCGATTTTGTTAAGCACGGGAACCACCTCCAGCCCATAATCCATCGCCATGTACAAGTTTGCGAGTGTTTGCGCTTGCACACCTTGCGTCGAATCGACGAGAAGAATGCACCCTTCAACCGCCGCGAGCGAGCGTGACACTTCATACGAAAAGTCTACATGCCCAGGCGTGTCAATGAGATTGAGCGTGTACGTTTTTCCGTCGACTGTGTGACGCATACGCGCCGGCTGGAGCTTTATCGTTATGCCGCGCTCCTGTTCCAACTCCATCGTGTCGAGCGTCTGCTCTTTGAGCTGACGCTTGTCAATCGTACCCGTCAACTCAAGCAACCGATCAGCGAGCGTGGATTTGCCGTGATCAATGTGCGCAATGATGCAAAAATTTCGAATGGAGGATTGCATGGATGAGGCTGTAAAAATCACACAATATCACTTCTCAATCACGCCGCTACCAACAAGCTCGTCGCCCTGATAAAACACAACAAACTGACCGGGGGCTACGGCGCGTTGCGGCTTATCAAAGCGCACATGCCACGCCCCATTTTCCGCCAGAGTCACTGTGCACGGTTCATCTGTTTGGCGATAGCGAATTTTTGCCACGCAGGCGAAAGGCATCGCCGGCGGTTCGCCAAGCGTCCATTGTACATCAACGGCCGTTAGCGCTGATGCGTACAGCACGTCATCGCCTTCATGCGCCACGACAAGCTCATTGGTTTCAAGACGGCGCTCCACGATAAAATACGGCTCCGTTCCGCCAATATTCAAGCCTTTACGTTGCCCAATCGTGTAAAAAGCAATACCTTCGTGCGTGCCAAGAACGTCTCCGCTCGTGGTAACAATGTTACCGACATGAGGTGTAATTTCCTTTTTGAGAAAGCATGCCAAATCTACTTTCCCAATAAAACACAACCCCTGTGAATCCTTCTTATCCGCCGTAGACAGTCCAAGCAAGCGCGCCCGTTTTCGAACATCGTCCTTTTTGAGATCGCCAATCGGAAAGAGAACGCGTAGTAATTCCTTCTGCCCCAGCCGACAGAGAAAGTACGACTGATCTTTTTCATTATCGACACCCTTCCGTAAGTGAACCGGCTGATTCCCGCACACGCGCGCGTAATGTCCCGTCGCCATTTTTTCACAGCCAAGATCCGCGGCCATACGAAGCAGAAGATCAAACTTAATCTCGCTGTTGCACAACACATCGGGATTAGGCGTGCGCCCTGCGCGATACTCGGCAACCATATACGCATGCACGCGCTGCCGATACGCGCGCTCAAAGTCAAATGTGTGCAGGATGATACCAAGCTTGGACGCCACGCGCAGAGCATCGCGGCGCTCGCGCTTCCAATCGCATCCGTCCCAGTTTTTCATGAACGCGCCAATAACATCGTAGCCTTCAATGACTAAAAGAGCGGCGGCGACCGATGAGTCAACGCCTCCCGACATGGCAACAAGAACCTTTCCTTTTAGAGAGATGCTTGGTGTGTACTGATTCCAAATTCTGATTATATTCGTTACGTTAGCTGGATTTCGAGAGCAACTCCAAGTAGTTATTTCTTCTTCCTTGCTTCATGTGTAGCTCTTTCGATCATGAACTTCACTCCCTCGCTCATATTTTCGTTTTTCATGCGGATATCGGGATGACGTTCTTGGAATACGCGATAAATCTCGTCGGCAAATGCTTGACCGACGAGAGGCACATTTTCATAATCTAACAAAATCACCTTGAACGTATCTAGCCCTGCCAAAATCCTTCGGGCTTGGGACCTTGAAATATGAACCCCACCGGACGTGAAGAGTTTTACCCGGATTTCGGTCTTGTCAAATCCATAATCGCTGTTGTCGTTCAAATTGGTGTATTTCTGGAAAACATCATTCAGGTGGCGGTCGGAATCGGTATTGATTTTGAATATGACTCTCGTGCCGCGCTTGATGGCAGAGGTCGTTCGCGCTGAAATATCACGCGACAGATTGTTCACGATGAGCATCTGGCCGAAACTATCCAGCGTGAACATATCCCCTGCTTTGGAAGTGAAGAATATCCCTTCGCCGGAATGCGACTTCGGCATAGTCGTCGTCTTTCCTTTGAGCAGATCCTGGATCGCTTCAATCTCCGACTTGAGATTCTTCTTTTTCATGATATTGCGAAATACCCCAATGCCGGCATCATTGACGATGAAAGACAAAAACTTTTCCCGTACGGTTACTTCCATGGAAATTATTTTCGATTCAGAGTGTTCAATCGCGTTATTGAACATTTCCGAAAAAGCAAACGTGAAAATACTTCGCACGTTTTCCGACAGTTCCTTAAGTTGTGGGAGCTTGTCTTCTATTTCGAGCAATACTTTATGTTCTTCGAGCGATTGATTTAGATAGTGCTTCTTGAAGACGCTCGGAACAGCTTCCGGATGTTCTGCCATATATGCCTTGGAAACATAAAAAGCATATCTGGTCGACCCTACTTTGATAACTTTTTCTTCGGCGACGAGTTCCGAAATAATCAAATTGACGTACTGCCTGGAAACACTAATTTCTTCCGTGATTTCTCGTGAAGTTACTTTTCCTTTTTGCTCGATACGTTGTAGAATTTTTTCCTTGTTTGTCATAAGCAACCCTATTGTAAACCAATCTAATTTCTATTGTCAAGTCATTGTCAACCCCGTTAGTCAATAACCGTGAATTATACTAAAAAATCTCATTATTTCACGGTATACAGTCCTTTTTGCATAGTACAGCGTTAAAAAATCTGACCTACTATGTACAGTCCAATGTCATTGCGAGGTCGAACGGTCATGAGAACGTGCCTTTGAGGCACGTTCGAACCGTGAGACGGGTTCTTCGATGTACGGACGCTTCTTGCGAACGTACCGAAGAACCCAGAGCCATCGAGCAAGAGAACGTGCCCTTGAGGCACGTT
>CAYHRP010000073.1:0-4337 GCA_964359145.1 uncultured Gammaproteobacteria bacterium
CTTTGCAAAGTGTTCAAACAATCCCTTGAGATGCGTAATGGCCACGCCCTTGTCTACCAAGAGTCCTTCAAACTGGTGAAACATCGGCACATGGTTGACGTCCGATTGCCGACGATACGTCTTGTTGATGTTCATCGTGCGAATGGGCAATTGACCGCGCTCCATCTCGCGCACGTCGCCGTTTGTGGTATGCGGCGTTAAAATCATGCGGCCGAACCGTTCGTGTGTTGGCACATCCAGAAAATACGTTTCCCAGTTATCGCGCGCCGGATGATCGGCGCCCATGCGCAAAACCTCGAACGCATAGTGTTCCCATTCCACTTCCGGATAACGCACGCGCGTGAATCCAAGGCGCTCAAAAATACGCTGAATGTCGCGAATGGCTTGCGTCGTCATGTGCAGATGCCCACGCGGCCACGCAAAGCCCGGCAATGAAATATCTACGCGTTCGTCCATTGCCAAATGATCGTAGCGACGCCGTTCAAGCTCTCCCGCCTTTTGCTCAAGCGCCGCTTGCATATCCTGTTTGATGGCATTCGCCGCCTGTCCCGCCTCACGGCGATCCTCATTGTCCATGTCTTTGAGTGAGCGCATGATGTCCTGAAACGCACTTTTGCGACCAAGATATTTTACGCGCACGACCTCAAGCGCGTCCGCGGAGTCTACGGCGGAAAGATCGGCGTCAAATGCTTCTTTAAATTGTTGAAGTTGCTCTTGCATAGTCAATGACTTTATCCAACAAGCCCCGCGATGTCTCGGTACGTTATCAATATCACGAGCAGAATCAACAGAGCAAATCCCGCACCGTGCACACTGCGCTCCAGCGCCGCGGTGACAGGTTTGCGACGCACGGCTTCAATGGCCAAAAAGAGAATGCGGCCACCGTCAAGCGCCGGAAACGGAATAACGTTCAAAATGGCGAGGTTGATAGACAACAAAGCCATAAAGTGAATGAGATATGGCCATCCAAGATCCGCCACATCTCCTGTCATGGCGGCAATACCCACAGGCCCGGCGATGTCCGCCGAAACACCTTGACCGGTAACGAGGCGGCCGATGAGCATCCCAAATCCTTGGAGTGTTGCGGCTGTCAACCCCACCGTCGCGTTCGTCCCCTGAATCACCGCGTCAAAAAATCCGTAGCGCACGATGCCGACTGTTGTGATCTGCGTCCCGATAGCGATCTGACCATTCTCGATTTGGCGCGGCGACATCTCAAGCGTACGACTGATGCCATCACACTCAACGGTGAGCTCGAGTGTTTCGCCTTCCGCGACCGTCCCGATGAGCTCACGCGCACGCGCGGCATCGAGCACCGATGTCCCGTTGACGGCCAGTACACGATCGCCAAGCTCTACGCCCGCGTCTGCGGCGGACGAGTCGGGCAACACATAGGTGATTTGCACCGAGCTATCCATGATATGCGGCCGGCCGGGAAGCGGCTCGTCCACGGCCGTTGGAAGCCCCACGGCAAATCCACCCATCAAAAGCACCCACGCAAGCAGAACGTTCATCGCCACGCCCGCGATGAGCACCAAGAATCGCTTCCATTTTGAGCGTGAAGCAAAGCTGCGCGGGTCATCTTGATGCTCACCCGACTCGCCAAAGATCTTCACGAATCCGCCAAGCGGAATAAGGTTCACGGAATACTCCGTTTCTCCACGCCGCACGCCAAACAGCCGCGGAGGAAATCCAAAACCAAACTCCTCAACCTTCATTCCCGCCCACTTTGCAATCGAAAAATGCCCCGCCTCGTGCACAAACACGAGCAGTGACAAGATGACGATGAAAATCAGTACAGCCATGGAGCTTTAGTATAGCAAACACCCTATTGTATCTGTAGACATCAGACCAAACCTCGCAAAAAATGAACACCCCCGAGACTAGGTCGAGGGTGTTGTGAAAGTGGGGACACAAATGACGGACAAATTAGTACTTCCACTGATTCCACTCTGTCATCTCGCGCCACCAATCCATTACGGCCGGATGGCGTTTGAACTGCATCAATAAGCCTGCCTTTCTGCAGGCTTTAGTACACCTTTGGCGTGCCTGCACACGTGACACACCCATGTCCTCACCTATAGCGGACCATGCCCACTCTTCGAAGCATCGGCGCCGAACGACGTGTTCCGAGCGGGGCGATAGCCGCGTCAACATCTCTCTAATGTAGACGGAACGATCGGCATCCATGAGCCGCGCCTCCGGGGTCTTGACCTCGTCATAGCGCAGAGGACCGCACAGCGCCGACCATCCAAGTTGCGCTTTGCGTATCCGCAACGGATCACCGCTGGCGTATGCCGCCGCCAAACCCGCCTCCGCCAATTCGACATCTTCTTCACAACTACGGCGCGCCACATGCGGCAGTCCACGCAGATAGCGTTCCGCGCCAAGATGCGGAAAGAGCCGCGACATGAACCGGAGGTACCCACGAACCGTGGTTTTAACTCCGCAGTACCGCAGCAGCTGAACGCCATTGCCGGTAAACAGGCTGTGGCGGAAAAAGGTTCGCCGAAATGCTTGAAACTCGGGCATGACCGCAAGCTCAATGCCGTGCTGGATGACCGACTTGATGTGACGGTCCGAATGTGGATCCAACTGCGGCGGAATGTCAAAGGCCACGGCGAGTTCGCCAACAATCTCGTCAGCCTGCATATCCTTCAAACGGACATACTCCGGCTCTACAACAGGCGTCGTATCCCACTTCCTCCTCATCTCAAGAGGCACGTAGTCGAGCGCATATGTCGACAATCCAAACATTTCCGTCGGCAAATACGGCAGAACCGGCAAGCGCTTGGGTGCAATTACAACAATGTGTGCTTCGTCGCTGTTACAGCGCGTGAGCGGTCGTGCGTACTTCTGCTTCCCAAGCACGGCGCTCGTCGTGGGCGAAAGGTCCACGAGCAGTTTGCACCGTGCGGAATCCCACCCTTCAATCAAGACACGAACGCAGATCAGCGTCCCAACAAGCCCGTCCTCAAATAGCTCAATGAGTTCGCGTCGCTTGGTAGGCGACGTGTCGCCGATAATGACGCCCACCGTTGCGTCCTTGGGAGCGTGATCAAAGAGCCACATACGCAAGTCAAGCGCCTGCTGAACTGAGGCGCAGGTTATAAGAGCGGACTTGGACGCCCGTTCCGGCGAGCCGAAGCGCTCCTCCAACGCCGCCTGAAAAAATGGCAGTTCGGAGAGAATCCGACCGAGCGTCTCCTCGTCGTAGTCCCCTCCCCGCACACCTACCAACGAGGCGTCCGCTTCAATCAGCCTCATCCAATATTTCACCGGTGCCAAGAGATCGAGCATCAGTGCTTCCCGAAACGTCATCTCGTGGATCAACTCCGGGAAATGCTCGGACAACACGCGCAGAGCGCTGTAATCAGGCGTTGCTGTGAGCGCGATACGCAGGGTTGCCGCGCCAAAAACCTCGTGGAGAACACGCATGCGCTCGACGGTCATGGCATGGTGTCCCTCATCCACGAACAGAAACAACGGATCGCGCAACCAGACGGGTAGTGCGCCACTCGCTACCAAACGCAAGAGCGATTGATAGGTCATCACGTTGACACCGTCTCTCCGCAGGCTCTTTTCGTCCTGATAGTAACACCCTACCTTGAGCGTCGGCATCTGCCGCATCAAGCTGTGTCGCATTTGCTCCACAAGCGTTTTTCGCGGCACCAAAATCAGAGCGGTTCCGGCAGTTGCGGCAATCAGCTCACCAATGATGACCGACTTGCCCGTGCGCGGAGGCTGGATCAAGCGCCCAAACATGTACGCTTCCCCCGTGGCCGCCACATGTTCCGCCGCGCGCCACACATAGTGCACCACATCGGCAAACACCTGTTCTTGACGCGCCCAAAGCGTGAATGTGCTGCGGATTTGACGGTCTCCGCTTTCGGCTGCCTGCAGAACATCCGCGGCGCGCCGCAAGCGATCGAGTCCGCGCGAGGCATCTCCTGTCAACAGCCCAACACGCGCCTCAACAGCGGACTCTATCCGAGTCTCCATCACATCAGTACCCGTACGGCGTCGCCGTACCACAACCGGTGACTGTTTCACCTTGCAATCCTTGATGCAACCAACATTGGAATGTCCATCAACACACCCATTTTCTAACAATAAAACAACGACATGTCAAGCCTCTGCGCCCCATTATCGCTCCAGAATCTCTAGCCATCCTTGCAACAGCGCCTTAGTTTCTTCGGGACCTGAAACGACAACCGTTTCGATTCCCGTACGCTTGACCGGCTCGTCGTTGCCGCCCGGGTACAGCGCATCGCCTGTAAATACCATCGCCTCAATGGGAACACCAAGCCGCTCGGACATCTGTAAAACGCCGTAGC
>CAYHRP010000074.1:0-4292 GCA_964359145.1 uncultured Gammaproteobacteria bacterium
TACATCTGCGGTTTTTTGACGTTCCAGAGCGGCAGATTTTGCTCATGTTCAAGAAAGCTCAAGTCCTGTTTCATAGGGTGACGTCTATACATATTTGATATGTGAGTGGCGATGGAGATCGCACATGCACGATACTACACGTGCGCTTGAAGAATCGTGCCAAGTTTACGCGGTTTTTCTACGAAACGCTTGAGTCGTTTTATAGGCAGTCGCCATGTTTGACGTTGACGACGACTTGCAAAGCGCACGCGTACAGGGAGAGACGATTGAGTGTTCATACGGTTGAATTTTGGCAATAGAAAACAGCCGCATGGACTTGTGAGGTATTCAATTCTCACATTCACGCGTGATGAACAAGGATTCGTCCGATCAGCGTTCCGTGTGACCCCTACACGGAACAATGGTGGGCGAAGCCGAGCATCTGCGGCTGTTTTCTATCTTGAGTAAGGTTCCTGTGCCGTCCATGTTTCGACACAGGACGTTGCTGGCATGGATTCCGCAATGTGCGGATGCGGCAATGTTCTATGTCGTGAGTGAGAAGTCATGAGTGAGAACGAATGCGTTTTGGTATCGTTCATCATAAAAACAGATTTGGTACTGCATTTATGCACTAGAGAATTGACGAATGACCGCACGTACAACACCTTGAATGATGACATCTCGGACGAATATTGGTTGCATAGTTCTATTGGCAGGTTGTAGCCGTATGCGTTTTTCTTCTTTATAAAACCGTTTGAGTGTGGCATGCGTGTTGTCGAGAAGCGCTACAACCACTTCGCCATTGCGCGGATAATTATTGCGTTCTACGACAACATAGTCACCATCCAGAATCCCGTCCTCTATCATGGAACTGCCTTTCACGCGCAGAACATAGGAATTAGATTCGTCCATGACGAAACTGGCTGGTACGGCTATTGTTTCGTTGTTTTCTACGGCTTCAATCGGTTCTCCGGCGGTAATGAGGCCGGCAAGTGGGAGGATGGCGATACCGGATGCAAACGATTCTTGTGGCTTTACGACTTCAATGTTGCGTGCAAGTCCCTCGTCGCCGCTCATCAGCAGACCCTTCTCTATTAGAGCCTGAACGTGTTGGTATGCCGTTGCGGGAGAGGAGAGGCCAAAGTGTGTGGCCATCTCGCGATAGGACGGCGCATGTCCTTCGCTCGCGACGAATCTTTTGATGAAGTCAAATACCTGTGATTGTTTTTTTGTCATTGGTGGCATACAGGTAATAAGGTGTTCGTAAGATGTTCGTATTCTAGAACGAACAAAAACCGAACGCAATGGCTTATGTGTGGATAACTTCTATGGGGCTATTCGGGAACAGGCCGTATATACAGAGGTTCCTAAAACAAAAGAAGAGGCGGCACGGGCCACCTCTCCTATGTTGTGTTATCGGCTCACGTTGACCGTGAACTCGTCGCTTTGATAATCAACGCCGTCAATGATCGCGTAGGCGCGCAAATACACGACACCTTCTTCATCCGGCGCTTTAACATTGGCCTCAAAGTGTGCGGGAATGTCGAACGTGCCACCGTCATAATCGGTCGTACGATTTGGATAATCCTCAAACGAGGCTTTTGATGTGAGCCCCCATCGAATGGACGTGTGCTCAATCGTCTTCTCTTCCGGAGCCGAAACATCCCAATCTACGCCAAAAAATCCGCTTGCTCGTGCATTATTTGGCACGGTAACGTTGTATACGCCAGCTTCTGCGAATGTGATCTTGGAGGCTTCTTCAGTCGTATAAATGCTAGATGGGGTGAGATCGGATGCATCCGGTACATTGCGTTGTAGCACGTACAGAGCAATGGCAACAAAGACGATGATACCAACCACCCAAAGCCATCCGTACGAAGAAGAGCCGGATGGTGCTTGGCACTGGCGGCAGTTGGTTGCATCGTGATCGTGTCCGTGCTGACCATTGTGGGAAGACTCAACCGGCTCATTGCCGCGGTCGGATGAGTCGTGCGTGTGATCATCCATAGTAATAAGGTATAAAGAGTGAGTATTTGGGCCTTTGACCCGACTTATCCACAGTATGACGTGTGCATTGAATTCACGCAAGCGAAGTGCTAAAGTGCGGACGCTATGATAAAGACGGCTCAAACCATGCTCATGGGGCATCCAGATAAGGTCTGCGACCAAGTTGCCGACGCCATCATGGACGAGTTTTTGCGGCGCGACGATCAAACACGCGGTAGCGTCTATGTGTTCGGCGGCCACGGGGCGATGATGATCTCCGGATCTATAGCGTCTCGCGCCGATTTTGATTGCGCCGAAATTGCTAAGCGCGTGTACAAACAGGTGGGCTATGAGGACGAAGTAGAGCCGTTTGTGCATCTTGGTGTGCCGACGGACGATTGGCTCCAGACGGTCGCTAAAACGGCGTCGCGTGCACAGGCTGTGTGTTATGGTTATGCGACGAACAAGACGCGCGAGATGTTGCCGCCTGCGCAAGTATACGCGCAGACGCTTGCGCGCAAGATTGATGAAGCGCGCGTGCACGATCAGGGCATGCACTGGTTGCGCCCGGACGGTCGCGTACTCGTTGCCATGAACGGCGCCAAAGTGACGCACATCACTATCTTTTGCCAGCATGCGGAGGATGCAAAGGTTCAAGATGTTCAAGGAAACATTTTGGAGCGCATCGTGCGTCCAGTCATTGGCGACATGAAGGATGTTAAACTGTTTGTCAATACGACGGGCGTATATTTGAGCGGTGGTCTGTCCACGCATACGGGGCAATCGGGACGGCGCACAGCGTCGGATTTGTACGGCGGACTCATGCCGCACGGCGGCGAGGTGATTACGGGACGTGATCCCGCGCATCCGAGCCGTTCAGGCTTCTACATGGCGCGGCACATCGCCAAGGCGCTTGTGAAAACTGGTAAAGCGTCACAAGTTTTCGTAACACTCATGTACACCATTGGTCGCGTGGATCCAGTGCTGTTTGATGTGCGCGGTGATCGCGGAGAGGATTTAACCTCGGTGGCAAAAGAGCGCTTTGATTTGCGTATCGAGAAAATCGTGGAGCAGTTCAAACTTCGCCGTCCCATCTATCGCAACTTGTCGACGTACGGCCCGTTCGGTCGCACGGATGCCCCGTGGGAGGATGTGGGGATGGCAGTGCCGGCAGCCAATAGCCAATAGCCAACGACCAAGAGCCTTTCCTGCTATACTCTCTTGCATGGCAAGGAGAAAAAAACACAAACACATTATTGGAACCGTGATTGTGCTTGGATGCAGTGCTATCCTCTTGGGGTTTCTTGTTTTTTTTGATTCAGATCCGGAGCAAAAGACTTTTCAAAGCGACGACGGCGTGTTTTCTGTTTCCGGCGATTTTCCCGCGTCCATCTTTCCTAATGCCATACGTGATGCCGGTGCGTCTAAACGCGCGTGGACGGCGGTGGTGGGCGATGTGTACGCGGTGAATCCCGACGGTGTGCAACTTCCGCAGTTTGTGGATGTACGCATGACAGCCGACGGACGGTCGGCGGAGCGTGCGTATGCGATTGCGTACTTTGATCAGACGCGCGGCTACTGGGTACCGCTTGTCACGCGCCACGACACAGTGCTCGATCGCTTTGAAGCGCGGGCAAATCATTTTTCGCACTGGGCGCTTGTACAACAGCCGTCCGTGACTATTGTGGGCGTGGATTTGAATGCGTTTTTTGCCGAAGCGTTGCGCGCTGTGCCGACGGGCGCCAACGCCTATCGCGTAGACTTGGCGTATGCGACCGTTGCAGGAGACTACGTTCTGCACACGTCTGCCATAAAAGCCAATCGTTGCAAAGAGCAAGAGACGGTGCGCGAGGAGGAGATTATTACCACGCACGAATCGCCCGCGCCGATTTTGGTTGGCGACTTGGAACTTGCTGGATCTATTCGCGCCGTTGTTACTTGGAGCGTTGGGACCGGATGTTCCGATTTGGTGCCAGAACTATCCACAGCTCCTTGAACACATTTTTGGTATACTAGCATTAGTGCTATTTTTTCAAATTTACAAACAAAACAAAAACGCGTTTGGTTTTGGCTAATAGCCAATAGCCAATCGCCAATAGCCAACAAAATATGTCTCCAAAGAAGAATGTTCTTTCAAAGCGCAGTGCGGCCAAGCGCGCATCGGCCAAGCCAGTTGAGTGTGCCACATGTCATCCCGTTGCCGGTTCGCATATTGTTGCCGTGCTTCTTGTGACGGTTTTTGCACTGGCCGCGGTGCTGATGACGGCAGTGACGGTGATGGGCCAGCAACAACAAATCATGGCCGTACAAGCGGCCGTGATTGATGG
>CAYHRP010000075.1:0-4191 GCA_964359145.1 uncultured Gammaproteobacteria bacterium
CCCTATGAAACGACACTCCATCATTCATGAACATGGCAAACTCTTTGCTCTTCACGTCAAAAAATCCTCAATGTACCGAGAGTACATCTGCGGTTTTTTGACGCTCCAGAGCGGCAGATTTTGCTCATGTTCAAGAAGGCTGAAGCCTGTTTCATAGGGTGACATCTATTGATATGCTTCAACATCGATCCATGGTCAATGTTGCCGACAACAGCGGAGCCAAAAGGCTTCAGGTGATTCGTGTTCTTGGGGGATACAAAAAACGATATAGTCGCGTCGGGGATGTGATGACCTGTGTGGTGAAGGCCGCCCATCCTCATGCCGCGGTGAAAAAGAGTGACGTCGTCCATGCGGTGCTTGTGCGTTCTACCAAGGAGACGCGCCGCTCGAACGGAACGTACATCCGTTTTGATGAAAACGCGGCGGTGATTATCAACCGAGAGACAAAGGAACCGAAAGGAACGCGCGTGTTTGGACCGGTGGCTCGCGAACTGCGCGCCGCAGGATTTCAGAAAATCATCTCATTGGCTCCGGAAGTGCTCTAGTATGAAAATCAAGACAGGCGACAACGTAAAAATCATCAACGGTAAAGACCGAGGAAAAGTCGGTAAGGTGGTTCAGGTTCTCCCACAATTTGAAAAGATTGTTGTTGAGGGTTTGAATATGATGACAAAGCATCTCAAGAAGCGCGGCAAACAAACGGGAAAGAAGATCGAGTACGCGTCTCCTGTGCACGTGTCGAACGTGGCGCTTGTTCTCAAAGATGGGAAAACGGCTGGACGCGTAGGGGTATCTCTGACACAAAAGGACGGGCACACACTCAAGCATCGTGTTTTGCGACGTGCCGGACGAGAAGAAGTGATTGAATAATGCTATGTCGAATTTGAAACAACACTACACGAAAGACATCGCTTCGGCGCTGAAAACGTCCCTTGGCAAGAAGAACATTCATGCGGTTCCTCGCATGGAGAAAGTGACGCTCAACGTGGGACTTGGCGCAGGCATTAAAGACAGTCAATTTCAAGAGACGGTCTTATCAACCCTGCGGCGCATTTCAGGACAAAAGCCGGTGCTCACAAAAGCGCGCAAGTCCATTGCAAGTTTCAAGATTCGTCAAGGGATGCCGATTGGTGTTAAGGTGACGCTTCGCGGTCCGCGCATGTACGACTTTGTTGAGAAGCTCGTCGCGGTGACGTTTCCTCGCGTGCGCGACTTTCGTGGTATCGAGCGAACGAGCGTTGATCAAGGCGGTAACTTCAACTACGGCTTCAAAGAGCACATGGCGTTTCCGGAAATATCCACGGACGAAGTGGATCGCATTCATGGGTTGCAAGTGACCATCACCACATCGGCGAAGACGCAGGAAGATGGCATGGCATTGTTTGAAGCGCTCGGCTTTCCCTTTAAGGCAAAATAACGTATCGTCCCTCCCTATGGCGAAAACATCGCAAATCGTAAAGTCAAAGCGTAAGCCGAAATTCACATCTCGGCTCGTTCGACGTTGCTGGAAATGCGGACGCTACCGCAGTTACATGCGGGACTTTGATTTGTGTCGTATCTGTTTTCGCGAACTGGCCAATCATGGCGAGATTCCGGGCATAACGAAATCAAGCTGGTAGTATGCCAACGACCGATCCAATTTCAGACATGCTTACGCGCATTCGGAATGCGCAGAAAGCCGGACATCAGACTGTTTCGATGCCTCGATCGAACATGAAGTTTGCGATTGCCAAGATTCTGGAAACCGAGGGGTATGTAGAAGGCGTTCGCAACGTGGACGGGGCCGCATTTCCGGAAATCGAGCTTACACTGAAGTACAAAGGCCGTGTTCCGGTCATTCGCGAAATGAAGCGCGTGTCCAAACCGGGGCGTCGCATCTACACAAAGGCAAAACATCTGCCGCGCGTCTATTCAGATATTGGCATTGCCATTGTGTCGACGCCAAACGGTGTGATGACGAATAAAGATGCGCGCCGACAGCGTCTTGGCGGAGAAGTTTTGTGCACGATATTCTAATCCTATGAGTCGCATCGGAAAAAATCCTGTTCTTATTCCATCGAACGTGGACGTGTCGATGAACGGTCTTGCGGTATCGGTGAAAGGACCAAACGGTACGCTTGAAATGCGCATGCATCCCCAGTCGCACGTTGAGATGCGCGATGGCGAATCCGGGAAGGAGCTTGTTGTGACGATGGCACATTTGGATTCAAAAGAAAACCGCGCGCTGTGGGGAACCATGCGTACGCTGTTGCAGAATATGATTGTCGGCGTTACGGAAGGCTTCAAAAAACAGCTTGAGGTCAATGGTGTTGGGTACAAAGTGGCGCTTCAAGGAAATGGGTTGAAGCTTGATGTGGGATTTTCGCATTCCGTTGAGTACCGTCTTCCCGAAGGAGTAAAAGTGGAAGTTGAAAAGAACCTTATTACGCTTTCCGGTGCGAGCAAAGCGCTCGTCGGTCAAACGGCGGCGGAGATTCGAAAGATTCGCAAGCCGGAGCCGTACAAAGGGAAGGGTATTAAATATGTTGATGAAGTGATTCGACGCAAAGCCGGAAAAGCGGCAAAGGCGAGCGCATAAAGCTATGTCTCTCTCAAATAAACAACGTTTGCGTGTTGCTCGTGCGCGTCGAACGCGTGCGCGCATGCACGGAACGGCGGTATGCCCGCGGCTCTCGGTGTTTCGATCAGCGAAGCATTTTTCGGCACAACTCATTGATGACGACGCAGGGCGGACGCTGACGGCCGTTTCTGACAAAGGAGTGACCGCAGAAAACCCGACGGCGCTTGCCGAGATGTTGGGTGGCAAGATGGCACAGCAGGCAAAGGAGATGAACGTTGGTTGCGTCGTGTTTGATCGTGGCGCCTATGCGTATCATGGTCTCGTAAAAGCATTTGCGGAAGCCGCACGCAGTGCAGGACTCATATTCTAATCATGCCTATGTCGGACGAAAAACTCGAAACAGAATTGCAGACGCGAGAACCGGTGACGGAAACAGTTACCGAGGTTGCGCAGAGTGAGACGCAGACATCGGAGGTGGAATCGTCGGCGCGTTCTGATGAGCGCCCGGATGAACGTCCGAAGGAGCGTGGCGGTCGCGGAGGAAAGGGTCGCGGTCGTCGTATGCGTGAGCGTGAACCGCGCGAGTTTGAGCAGACGATTCTCGATCTTGCTCGCGTCACGCGTGTTACGAAAGGCGGCAAGCGTATGCGTTTTCGCGTCGCGCTTGTTATTGGCGACAAGAAGGGTCGCGTGGGGTTTGGCGTTGCCAAGGGAGCCGACGTTCAGATGTCTATTCAAAAAGCGTATCATCAAGCCAAGAAAAACGTCAGAAATCTTGAATTGGTCAACGGGACGTTTCCTCATCGTGTTGCCGCTTCATTTCGTTCGGCAGACGTATTGTTAATGCCGGCTCCAAGTGGCACGGGACTTAAAGCCGGTGGCGCCGTGCGCACTATCCTCGAGCTTGGTGGCGTGAGTGATGCCGTTGGAAAGATTATCCGCGGTCAGAATAAATTGAATGTTGCGAAGGCTGTATTCACCGCGTTAGAACGGATGGAGATTCCGGAAGGGGTCATCACGGACAAAGAACAGCGTGCGCACGCACGGAAACAGCAACGAGAACGTGCCGCAAAGAAGATTGCAAAAAAGACCGAAGAAAACGCTTAAATCTATGCCAATGACTCTCAACAATTTGAAGCCAGCAAAGGGATCGCGAAAGCGCACGCAACGTGTGGGACGCGGTCTTGCGGGGCGTGGCGCGAAGTCAGGACGCGGGAGCAAGGGTCAGAGGGCACGTTCGGGAGGAAAGAGCGGCCTCAAGAAAAAAGGATTGCGCCAGACACTCTTGCGCATTCCAAAATCGCGCGGATTTTCTTCGCTTTCCATAAAGTCTGTAACGGTTAACCTTTCGGATATCAACGCGCTCTCGGTGAGCGTTGTATCTCCACAGGTTCTCAAGAAAGCCGGACTCATCAAGGAAACGCGCTACGGAGTCAAGATTTTGGGGGGTGGCGCCATAACGAAGGCCCTCACGATTAAGGGATGCAAAACAACGCGGTCGGCGGCAAAAAGCATTGAAGATGCCGGTGGATCCATTGTTATAGATAGCACACTATAAAACAGGGCTCCATCATTACATGAACATGGCAAACTCTTTGCTCTTCACATCAAAAAATCCTCAATGTACCGAC